>CALGLS010000429.1 GCA_937959375.1 uncultured Saprospiraceae bacterium | reverse complement strand
ATTGTATTGTTTAGCAAAATACTTTCTAAGTCGGATGTTCAAAAGTATTGAATCGGTAGGGCAAAGGTATTTAACAATTTATTTATTGTCAAGTTTTGACAATGATTTTATTGTTAAAATATAAATTATTGATAATTAGCGGTTTATATAGCTATAGATATGTCTTTTTTATTGGAAAGCTCGCTTGGTCTCCTTAGATTTAGCGCACAAGTATAGTTTACAGCTTTTTCAGCTAGTCTCCCGGATTGCTTTACGCCTACTAATTCCAATAAACAAAATAAAAGTATTAATATAGTTTGTAATAGTATTGCTATTATTCGTAATAGTTTGTATGTTTGCACTCGGAATTGAAAATTGTTCTTCAAATTAAGAAATATAAGCATGGGGATATCACCAGTATTGAGGTTTTGGAATTTATTGAGTCAGTACAAACCGGAGCTAAGGCAGATTTATGTTTATGCGGTTTTTAATGGAATGGTTAATCTTACTTTGCCTTTGGGGATTCAGGCGATCATCAATTATATTCAGGCAGGAGAGTTGACTACATCGTGGATTGTACTGGTGTGTTTTGTCTTGGTCGGAATTGCTATTGCAGGCTTCTTGCAAGTCTACCAATTAAGAATCGTTGAAAATATCCAGCAGGATTTATTTACAAAATCTGCCTTTGAGTTTGCCTACCGAATACCTAAGATTTCTTTTTTGCAATTGGATAAGATTCATGCCCCCGAATTGGTGAATCGCTTCTTTGATACACTCACCATCCAAAAGGGATTACCCAAAGTACTAATTGATTTTTCGCTAGCCGCCTTTCAAATAATATTTGGATTAATTCTCTTGGCGATTTATAGTCCTTATTTCATATTACTTGGCTTTGCGCTAATAGTTGTACTTCTTTTGATTTTTAAAATCACGGGACCAAAAGGATTAAGCACTAGCTTAAAAGAGAGCAAATACAAATACCAATTAGCACATTGGTTGGAGGAAGTGGCTCGTGTAAATCGTAGTTTTAAATTGAATGCTTCTTCAAAATTTCACTTAAATAAGACGGATGATATTGTAGTTAATTATTTGTCAGCTAGAGAAAGCCATTTTCAGGTACTGATCAATCAGTTCAGACTTTTTATTGGTTTCAAAGTATTTGTTGCTGCAGGTTTATTGGTACTTGGAGGATACCTGGTGTTTCAAGAGCAAATGAATATTGGTCAATTTGTAGCTGCTGAAATCATCATTATTTTAATTATCAATTCTGTTGAAAAAATTCTTCGAATTATCGATACCATTTATGATGTATTGACTGCGTTAGAAAAAATTGGTTATGTGACCGATCTTAAACTAGATACAGAAAACGGTAATAATTCAGTAAGCGATGATGGCGCCTTTGCACTAAGAGCGGAAGCGATTCAATTCCGATTCCCAGATGAAGACAACAATATAATTGATAAACTATCCTTTGAAGTTGCAGCAAATAATAAGGTCGTACTTACAGGGAAATCCGGGAGTGGAAAGACCTTGCTGTTGCAAATACTAGCGGGTATTCTCCCTTTTGAAGATGGTGAATTGTTTATTAATGATGCACCTTTCAAACATTATCGGAGGGATAGCCTATACGACAAATTAGGAGTTGCTTTTCCAACCAACCAAGTCTTTGAAGGAACTTTTCGTGATAACATTGTTATGGGACGACCAGTTTCTGAAAAGAAATTATCTGAAATTATAAAACTGCTAAAATTGACAGCATACCTAGCTAAACAGTCAAAAGGAGTTGACAGTTTTGTAGATAGTGGTGGTAGAAGATTGCCGAGGAGTGTTATCCAGAAATTACTTATTGCGCGCATTATTGCGGGAGAACCTAAATTATTATTAATGGAGGATCCCTTGCAATTTGTGGAAGAATCAGAGAAGAAAAGAATCATTGATTATTTGATGGACCAACAAAGAAATTGGACACTGATCGTTGTATCTGATTTCCATTATTGGAAAGAGAAAAGTAATCAAATTCTGAAACTAGAAAAGTCAATATAAACTATGCTCAATATATCCGAAAATAGTATTAATAAATCTTTTAAGCGATCAGAATTCGTCTCCTTTAAGGTACTTCGAAGAAGCCGTTTCAAACGTCTAACCGTTTACCTGCTGCTGTCTTTGTTATTGGGACTTTTTTTGAGCCTCTTTTTGCCATGGACACAAAATGTTCAAGCCAAAGGATATATCACAACCCGTTCACCGGAGCAGCGTCCTCAGTCGATTCAATCGGTAATTTCAGGACGATTAGAAAAGTGGTATGTACAGGAAGGAGATTTTGTGGAAGCAGGAGATACCATCGTATTTATTTCTGAAGTAAAAAGCGAATATTTCGATGATGATTTGATTGCTAGAACCTCTGAGCAAGTCAATGCAAAATCACAAAGTATTGACTCCTATGATGAGAAGGTTAGAGCTTTACAAAATCAATATACGGCCTTACAAGCTTCTCGCAATTTCAAATTGGAGCAAACTCAAAATAAAATCATACAAGCTAGAAATAAAATAAATATAGATAGCACTGATTTGATTGCCTTGGAAGCCAACTTTAAAATTGCTGAAAATCAATTGTCTCGTACTAAAGAACTATATGATAAGGGTTTAAAATCACTGACAGAGTTTCAAGAAAAAGAACTGAAACTTCAGGCCTTAAAGGCAAAAGTGAATAGCCAAAAGAATAAGTTTTTTAACCAAAAAAATGAGTTGGGTAATTTAATGATTGAGTTGACCTCAATTGAGCAAGACTATTTAGATAAGCTATCAAAATCTCAATCTGATCAACAGTCGGCATTGTCCAACAAACTGGAAAGTGTTGCCGCTACATCAAAGCTTCAAAACCAATTGAGTAATTACACCCAACGTCAAAAGTTTTATCATCTCACCGCACCTCAATCGGGTTATATCACCAAAGCTTTAAAAAAGGGAATTGGAGAAATTATAAAAGAGGGAGTGGCCGTTGCGACCATAATGCCTTCAAAATATGATCTGGCAGTGGAGATTTATTTAAGACCTTATGATTTGCCATTGGTTAGCCTTGGGAATAGTGTGAGACTACGATTTGATGGTTGGCCAGCAGTTGTCGTTAGTGGTTGGCCGGAATCTTCTACAGGAATTTTTGCTGGAGAAATAGTAGCCATCGACCAATCAATAAGCGATAATGGGTTTTACCGAATTTTAATTAGTCCTGATGATGCAGAAAAAAGCTGGCCGGAGCAACTTCGGGTTGGGACTGGTACACGGGCGTTCGTATTATTAAAAGATGTTCCGATTTGGTATGAGATATGGCGACAACTCAATGGTTTTCCACCTGATTTTTATCAAAACGAAAAGGAAAAAGAAAGTAACATTAAACGTAAAGCACCTATAAAATCGGTAAAATAATATGAAATTCTATTCACGGAAATTAATTAAACCTGGTGACTTGAATGCCAGAAATACGCTTTTTGGTGGCGCTCTACTTCGATGGATTGATGAAGAAGCTGGGATTTATGCCATGACCAAACTGAACTCAAAAAATGTAGTGACAAAATATATTTCTGAAATTGATTTTGTCAATTCTGCCAAACAAGGAGACGTCATAGAGATTGGACTTGGCTTTAATAAAATTGGTAAAACTTCGATTAGTTTTTCATGTGAGGTGAGAAATCTCTTTACCAAAGATGTCATTATCGCAATTGATAACATTGTATTTGTAAATGTAGACGAAGCAGGTAATTCCAAAGCGCATGGCAAAACTTTAGAGAATCTGAATCTGGTAAAAAAATAAGAAATGAAGATAATTGGAAGATGTTTTTTTTGCTGGTTTTTATTTATTTCAAATTTACATGCTCAGTCCCAAGCTACCATTATTAACTATGAGGATTACTTGCTCAATATCCTAAAGCACCATCCTGTTGCTAAACAAGCAGATCTCAAAACGGATTTGGCAAAAGCCAAATGGTTAAATGCAAAAGGAAATTTTGATCCTAATCTCAGCTCTAATTGGAATCAAAAAAACTTTGATGATAAATTGTATTATCGTCAATTTCAAGCTAGGGTAGAAGTGCCAACTAGGTTGGGAATCGATGTGGTGGGGGGTTACGAAAATACAAGTGGAACTTTTCTTAATCCTGAAAACAAAACGGATAGCTATGGTCTTTGGAATGTGGGACTTGAGGCGAACCTCTTGCAAGGTCTGTTGGTAAATGAAAGAAACACCGTTTTGAAACAAGCGAAAGTATTTCAGGAAATGGCTTTAAATCAGCAACAGGCAATCCTTAACGAATTGATCTACACCGCTTCTTTTGCATACCTCGAATGGCAAAAGTATATGGCCTTTCAAAATGTTATTCAAGAAAACATTGAAATTGCAAATACCTATTTTGCAAACACTAAAATCTCTTTTGAGAATGGTGAAAAAACGGCCATGGATACCTTAGAGGCTAGGATTGTTTTACAAGATGCCTTGACTTTATTTCAAGCGAATGAATCTGCACTTTCAAAATCTAGGCAACGATTAGAGAACTTTCTTTGGCTAGATGAAAAACCTGTTGAATTAAAAACAAATGTTTTGCCTCAGGTTTATAGCGATACACTTTTTGTTATTCAGGGGTCTGTAGCCATCGCAAACTTAGTTGATGCCAATCCCATTTTATTGGAAAAACTTAACAAACAATCCATCTTAGAAATAGAGCAAAAACTAAAACGAGAAAAATTAAAACCAAAACTCAAAGCAAAATACAATCCGTTGCTTGCTACTTCCGATAATAGTATTGCTCCCAATTTTTCTACCTCCGATTATAAATGGGGATTTGAATTTTCTATGCCGCTTTTTTTGAGAAGCGAACGAGCGAATATTCAAGAGGGCGAAATTAAGATGAAAGAGAACTTTTTAGATATTCAAAACAAACGAAACGAACTACTCAATAAAATTGAAAATAGCCTAGAGCAGCAATCTATTTTGGAACAACAAGTGGCCTTGCAAACGCAAAATGTGGATGGTTATAGACAATTGTTAGATGGTGAAAATGTAAAGTTTCAATATGGTGAAAGCTCTGTTTTTCTGCTCAATAAAAGACAGGAGAAATACATCAATGGGCAAATGAAATTGATCTCTACGTCCATCAAGCAGCAGATGGAGGTCTTGAATTACCTTTATTATACGAATGATTTGATTGTAGACTAAGTGGAGCTGATTTTATGCCAATCAAAACCAAAAACGGGGGGGAACCTTAAGGGAAAAAGCCCCGTTTTCTCCGGCTTTTAGCCTTTTTTACCTTTAGAATGTCAGCGTCTTTACAAAAACAAGTTTGTTTAACGATTTTTGTAAAAAGGTTAAACAAAATGAGTTCTATCCTGTTCTGTTTGTATTAATACATGACAAACCCTCTACGATATGAGAACTACAAGTTTTTATGACAAATTTGACAAAAGTATACCCCGTATTCAAGATTTCGCTTTCAAGCTAACTAAGAACTTTGAGAGCGCAAGACTACTTTATTTAGAAACAGCTCACCAGGCTATGAAGCATGGTAAGTCTATTGAAGCTGATCGCTTTGATGATTGGGTCCTTTCTATTATGAAAAAGACGTATTGTAAAATGCGCGGAATTCCAGCAGCTAAAGATCCGGTTTGTTGTAACTAAATGCTAAGTTGAATACCAATCGCTTAAGCGAGCCAAGGCTGTTTCGAGTACCTCTACCGTATTGCAAATAGATAGTCGAACATAGTCGTTTCCATTTTTCCCAAAAATATGACCCGGCGTCAAAAAGATATTTCTCTCGTAGAGTAGTTCATCGAGCCATTCCGTTATGTTTCCAATATCTTCTGGGACTTTTCCCCAAATAAATAATCCCACTTGATCGCCTCTAACTTCACACCCAAGGTGCTCCAATATTGCTGTCCCAATCTTTTTTCGTTTTAAGTAAATTTCATTTTGGTTGACGAACCAATTATTGTCAACTTGAAGTGCTGCCGCTGCTGCCATCTGCACGGACTTAAACATACCTGATCCTAGATTACTACTAACTTGCTGTGTCGCTTGAATAAATTCAGCTGCCCCTGCCAAAAATCCTACTCGCCAACCAGCCATATTGTACGTCTTACTCAGCGAGTTTAATTCAACTGCCACTGACTTCGCAGCTTCAACTTGAAAAATACTGACAGGTTTTTCAGTCAAAATAAAGGCATATGGATTGTCATGGCAGATGAGGATATTATGTCGATGTCCAAAAGCAACCAGCTTTTCAAAGAGTTCCAAATTGGCTGCTGTACCTGAGGGCATATGCGGATAGTTGACCCACATCATTTTGGTGTTGGGCATCAGTTGTTTTTCTATAGCATCAAAATCGGGTAGCCAATTATTGGAATCTAAGAGGTCGTAAGTTTGTATTTTTGCACCTACCAGTTTGGCACAATTGGCATAAGCTGGATAACCAGGGTCAGGAATCAAAACGGTATCGCCCACATCTAAAAAAGCCATGGATAAATGAAAAATTCCTTCTTTCGATCCGATCAATGGAAGCAATTCATTTTCTGGATTTAGATGAACGTCAAAATGTTTTTGGTACCAATCTGCAATGGCATTTCTAAACGTTGGTATGCCTCTGTAGCTTTGATATTGATGTGCTCCTTTTTGGTTGGAGGCCTCTGTTAGTTGGTTGATGGTAACTTTTGGTGGAACCAAATCGGGACTTCCAATTCCTAGGTTAATTATAGGTTTTCCTGCTGCGATTAGTTTGGCAACTTCTCTTAGTTTTTTTGAAAAATAGTATTCTTCAAATTGATCTAATCTTTTTGCAGGACTTATTTTTATGGACATACGATTTATATGATTTTTATATTATATGGACGAAGATAGGCTGTCCTTTAGTCGCGTTTTTTGGGACAGGATTAACAAGATTTACAGGATT
>CALGLS010000428.1 GCA_937959375.1 uncultured Saprospiraceae bacterium | reverse complement strand
TGTAACATGGGTGCTGAGATCGGAGCAACAACTTCAACTTTTGGTTACGATCCATCAATGGCGCGTTACTTGACTGCTACTGGTAGAGCTGACGTTGCTAAGTTGGCGAACAAAGTGAAGAAGCACTTAACAGGTGATCCTGAATGCTACAAAGATCCTAAGAAATATTTCGATCAAGTAATCGAAATCAACCTTACTAAATTAGAACCACACATCAACGGACCTTATACGCCAGATTTGGCTTGGCCAATTTCTAAGTTCGCTGCAGCAGTAAAGGAAAACAACTATCCTGCAAAATTAGACGTAGGTTTGATTGGTTCTTGTACCAATTCTTCTTACGAAGATTTAGACCGTGCAGCTTCTGTTGCATCTCAAGCTGTTAAGAAGCATCTAAAAGTGAATGCTGAATTTACGGTAACACCCGGTTCGGAGCAAATCCGTTACACGGTAGAACGTGATGGCTTGTTGAAAACGTTCGAAGATATGGGAGGTATGGTTTTGGCAAACGCTTGTGGACCTTGTATCGGTCAATGGGACAGACACAAGAATCCTAAGAAAGCCAACTCTATTATTACTTCTTTCAATAGAAACTTTACAAAGCGTAATGATGGTAACCCATTAACCCACGCTTTCGTTGCTTCTCCAGAAATTGTAACGGCATTCGCTATCGCAGGTGATTTGACCTTCAATCCATTGACTGATAAGTTAACCAACAAAAAAGGTCGCAAGGTGAAGTTGAGCCCACCAAAAGGGGTAGAGCTTCCGCCAAAAGGTTTTGATGTGAAAGATCCTGGTTTCAATCCACCTGCAGCAGACGGATCTAAAGTGAAAGTAAAAGTGGCTAAGAAGTCAAACCGATTGCAATTACTCAAGCCGTTTGAGCCAATCAAAGCTAAGGATATGAAAGGCATGCGTATCTTGATCAAGGCAAAAGGTAAGTGTACAACAGATCACATTTCTATGGCTGGTCCATGGTTGAAATTTAGAGGTCACCTTGAAAATATCTCTAACAACTGTTACATCGGTGCGATCAACTACTTCAATGAAGAGGCTAATAATGTAATCAACTACTCATACAAGAAAGCGAAGTATATGGCTGTTCCTGATTCAGCAAGAGCTTATCAGAAAAAAGGAATTGGAACGGTAGTATTTGGAGAAGAGAACTTGGGTGAAGGTTCATCCAGAGAGCATGCAGCTATGGAACCTCGTTTCTTAGGTGTAAATGCAGTGATTGTGAAATCATTTGCTCGTATCCACGAAACGAACTTGAAGAAACAAGGTATGTTGGCTTTGACTTTCGTAAACCCTAAGGATTACGATAAAGTAAGACAAGATGATATCGTAGATATTCCAGATTTCAACAAAATGGCACCTGGGAAAAATCTAACGGTTGTGTTGCGTCACGCTGATGGTAAGAAAAGCAAATTTGAGGTAGCTCACACCTATAACCAGGCTCAAATTGACTGGGTAAAGGCTGGATCTGCCCTTAATAAGATAAGAGAAGACTTTGCGAAGAAATAGTCATTCTCTCTAAAAAACCTACAAATACCTGTTTGAGTCCCCTCAATCAGGTATTTTTTTTATGCAAGTTTTGTTAAATGTGTGACATCTTTCACTATATTCGTCTAACATATTGTAGGAAAATTATTTAAATCAACTTAAAACAATTAATTATGTTAAAGGAATTTAAGGATTTCATTTTGACGGGTAACGTCGTTGAATTTGCCGTAGCTGTAATCATGGCTGGAGCCATTGGAGCAGTTGTAAACGGATTTGTATCTGACATCGTAATGCCAGTTGTTGGCCAAGCGTCAGGTGGAATGAGTTTCACTGATTTACACTATGCACTTAACGGTGAGTCTTATGCATCTCTTGCAGCAGCAGAAGAAGCAGGGGCAGCAGTTATTGCTTATGGACGTTGGATCGACACGATCATTAAATTATTAATCGTAGGATTCGTTATGTTCTTAATCGTTAAGTCTTATAACAAGATGCAGAAGAAAGCTGAAGAAGCACCTGCTGGACCTTCTCAAGAAGATCTACTTGGAGAAATTCGAGACTTACTGAAGAAGTAAATCCTTATAGGATATAGATAAAAAAAAGAGTCAACTCGTAACGAGTTGGCTCTTTTTTAATGCCTATCATTAAACCATTACTTTTATAGTTTCCCAGGTTTAAGATTACTCAAAAAGTAATTAGTCATCAAGGTGTATAAATGTCGTCTTGTGTTTTCTCCTTCATAGATTCCATGAGATCGATTGGGGTAAGGCATGACTTGAAACTGTTTGTTGTGCAAAATAAGTTCATTGATTAAAACTTCTGCATTTTGATAATGAACGTTGTCATCGCCAGTGCCGTGAATGAGCAATAAGTTACCCTCCAAGTTTTTTGCATAAGTAATCGGTGAACCTTCTATAAAGTCTTCTTTGTTTTCCCAAGGAACACCCATATATCGCTCCTGGTAGATATTGTCGTAGTACAGTTGATTGGCAACAGGAGCAACTGAGATTCCAGTTTTATAAATTTCTGGATATCTAAAAAGTAAATTTAAGGTCATTGAACCTCCTCCACTCCATCCCCAAACACCGATCCGATCAGCATCCACAAACTTCCATTTCATAACCTCTTTGGCAGCCATGGCTTGATCGTTTGAATTGATTACACCAATCTTTCGATAAATACTTTTTCGCCATGCTCGACCTTTTGGAGAAGGAGTCCCTCGATTATCCATGGTAATGACAATGTAGCCTTTTTGCGAAAGCATGACATGCCAGAGGTTGCTTTGCCAACTGTCTTTAGCCGTTTGACCAGCGGGCTCTCCGTAGACATAAAATATAACAGGATATTTTTTATTTTGATCAAAATCAGGAGGTGTGATCATGTAGCCATCCATCTCTACTCCATCTGCTGTTGTGACTTTGAAAAACTCTTTGTTCCCAGTTTTTAATGCTTGATACTTTTTGCGATAAGCTTCGTTGTCAATTAGTTTGTGTACCACCTTGTGATCGGGTAGGCTTATAAGTGTTTTTACAGGAGGATTGTTTAGGTTTGAAAATGTATGAAAAGCATACTTTCCGCCAGGTGCAATTTGATACGAATGAGTACCTGATTGTTTGAGTGGGCTCAATCGCTCTGCCTTTCCTGGCTTGTATAATGGAAGTCGATAAAGATAACGTTGAGTTGCATTGTCTGGTGATGCAATGAAGTAACACCAGCCTCCTTTTTTGTCGATTTCTTGGATAGAAATAACATCGTATTTCCCTTCAGAAATTAAAGCTGATTTTTTACCATCTTTGGAAATGCGATAGAGGTTTCTCCAGCCATCTTTTTCACTAGTCCAAGTGAATTCTTTTCCTTCGTTAAGCCACAGCCAATCATCCGGTTCTATGGCGTCAATCCACGCTTCGTCCTCTTCTTTGTAGATAGATGTAGCACTTCCATTTTTGATGTTAGTTTGCCACAAATTTATTTCGTTTTGCTTGCGGTTAATTTGCTCTGTAATTAGGTATTGACTATCCTCCATCCATTTCATTCTTGGTAGGTAATTTTGTTTGTCATCTCCTGGGATATTCATCCATTTTGTTTTGCCTCCCGATGTAGCTACAACGCCAATTTTGCATGCAGAAGGATCTTCTCCTACTTTCGGATATTGTACCGGAATATTATAGGAGTAAATGGAATCGGTCGTGTTGGTCATTAAAAAATTCCGAATGTCTTTTGCATCGATCTGCCAGTAAGCAATATGCTTCCCATCAGGACTCCAACGAAAACCATCTCGACATGAAAATTCTTCTTCGTAAGCCCAGTCGAACGTTCCATTAATTAGCGTTTCAGATCCGTCATGTGTGAGTTGTGTTATTTTTTGAGATCCTATGTCTTCGACATAGATATTGTGCTTACTAACATAAGCGACCTGCTTGTCGTTAGGTGAGAATTTTGCAAACATCAAAGTTGACTCAGGGAGGTCTTTTCCTATTTGTTGAAGGGTTCCATCTTTTAAATTAAAAACCCAATAATCTCCCTTTGTATTATAACGCCAAACTCTTTTTGTATTGGTAAATATCAAGAGTTGAGTTTTGTTATTGGACCAGATATAGTTAGAAACGGAAATCGGTTTTTCTTTGTTGATTGGGATCAATTGCTTGGCACTTATCAAAGTGCTTTTTTCTCCGCTTACTGTTTCGAAGCGTACGATATTGGAGGCTCCTTTGTAGTCCTCAGAACGTTCCAATGTTGTATAAGCAGCGCCTTCTTCAATCCATCGTGCTTGCCCAAAATAATCCATTCGAAATTCACTGGAAGCATAAATGCGATCGATGGTAAGTAGACTAGGGGCAGTATTAGTTTGGGAATAAGTTACTGATGTTATAAAAAGAAAGAAAAGAATGAAGGTTGTTCTCATGGTAAAGAATTTAAGAGGTTGAATGAAATCTTTTTTGTAAGATAAAATTTTCAACACGCTTTAGAGAATAAGTTGAATTAACTTCAATGAAAAAGCGGCTATTTTCAATTAAGAAATAACCGCTTTCCCGCAAGGAAGTATAGATTTAAAAGATGCAAAACTTATTAATAAATTTAAGTACCTGCTTATGCATCTCCTTTCGCTTCGTCTCTAAGCACACGTCGCAAGATTTTACCAACATTTGTTTTTGGTAATTCCTTTCTGAATTCCACCTGCTTTGGTACTTTGTATCCCGTCAAATGTTCGCGACAAAAAGCAATCAATTCTTTCTCGTCAAGCGACTTATCTTTTTTGACTACGAACAACTTTACGAGTTCACCAGATTTTTCATCAGGCACTCCTACTGCTGCTACCTCTAAAACTTTCTCATTCATGGCCGCAACATCTTCCACCTCATTTGGGAAAACATTGAATCCAGAAACCAAGATCATATCTTTTTTACGATCTACGATCTCAAAGTAACCATCATCTGACATACGTCCAATATCTCCCGTGCATAACCACCCATCTCTAATGGTATTATTTGTTTCTTCAATTCGGTTGTAATAACCTTTCATTACCTGAGGACCTTTAACCTGTATTTCACCACGTTCGCCTACGGCTACTGGATTGCCTTCTTCATCTACAATACGAACATCTGTCGAGGGAAGAGGAAGTCCAATTGTTCCTAGTCGTCCAGAACCATCGACAGGGTTAACACTCACCACAGGCGAAGATTCAGTCATGCCATAACCTTCAGATAGTGGACAGCCAGTTACCTCTTTCCACTTTTCTGCGACAGCTCGTTGTACGGCCATTCCTCCTCCAACGCTTATACGCAAGGAAGTGAAATCGAGGTCACGAAAATTTTTATTATTTATCAATCCATTGAAAAGAGTATTTACCCCAGTCATCAATGTAATTTTGTTGTCTTTAAATGCTTTTACAATTGAATCAAGATCTCGTGCATTTACAATCAATACTGTTTTTGAACCAATACTCATTAGCGCTAAGCAGTTAACGGTAAACGCAAAAATGTGATACATTGGCAATGGTGAAAGTGCGACCTCTTTATTTTCTTCTAAAAAAGGCATCATGGCAGATCGAATCTGAAGCATGTTCGCAATCAGATTTTTATTAGTTAGCATGGCTCCTTTCGAAACGCCAGTTGTTCCTCCTGTATACTGAAGTAAGATGACATCGTTGGGTAAGCCTTGATGGCCATTTAGTGAAAACTTTTTACCTTGATTAAGCGCCTCATTGAAAGTTACAGTATTGGGAATATTATAAGAAGGAACCATTCGCTTGATTTTACGAACGACAAAGTTGACCATCTTTCCTTTTAGCATACCAAGTAGTTCGCCAATGCTAGTGACGATAACTGTTTTGATTTTTGTTTGATCAATAATCTTCTCTAGATTCGCTGCAAAATTCTCAGCAATGATAATGGCCTTCGCTTCTGAGTCTTTAAACTGGTGTTCCATTTCTCTTGGCGTATAAAGTGGGTTGGTATTAACAACCACCAGTCCAGCACGTAATGCTCCAAACAGAGCGATTGGATATTGCAACATGTTAGGCATCATCAAAGCAATCTTATCGCCAGCCTGTAAACCACGAGAAAGTAGGTAGGCTCCAAATTGAGTTGACAATTTATCTAGTTCTTCAAAAGTCAGTTCCTTCCCCATGCAGGAAAAAGCGACACTATCAGGATACTTTTTAAAAGTCTCCTCTATCAAGTTTACTAATGAACTATATGCTTCTGCATCTATGTTTGCAGGAATGCCAGTAGGGTAATTCTTTAACCAAGGTCGATTATCACTCATTTTATCTAATTGTTGTTTTGAAGTCGTTTGATAACATCAATTGAAGCTAGTCGTTTAGCTTAATTGCTTAAAAGTACAAATTTTACTAAAAAAGGCAAGTTTCAGGCCTAATTGACTTTAGCACAGCCTTAAAATTTACTTTGAGTTTACTTTGTTTAGAAACAAAATAAGACGTACCTTTGCCGCTCGAAATTTATTTCTTAACCCGTTCCAGACCTAAATGTAGGAAGGAACTACAAAACACAGGGATCTTTATGTCAAACGAAAAAGACCTTGAAAAAAAAGCAGATCAAGCAAAAGCTACTGTTGATGCTGCTGGAAATGAGAGACCGGAAGAAATCGGCATCGACGAATTAGTCGAACAAGTTGATCTTTCTGGAACTCCACACGATGACTTCGACTGGGACAAAGGTAACAAACATGCCTTACCTTATGACGAAGCTCAAATCGCAGCCTACCTAGAAGAGTACGAATCTACTCTTAGTTCTCTTGGTGAAAATGAAATTGTCTCTGCACTTGTTGCTTCTATCGGAGCTAATGATGTGGTATTGGATATCAGGTACAAGTCTGATGGTTTAATCCCATTGTCTGAATTCAGAGATTTACCTGATTTGAAAGCTGGAGATCGTGTAGATGTATACGTAGAAATGCAGGAAGACGAAAGAGGTCAATTGATCTTGTCTCGTCGTAAAGCTAAGTTGCTACGTGCTTGGGAGTCAATTGTAGACTCTTATACAAACGGAACTGTTATCCAAGGTACAGTTGTTAGTAAAACTAAAGGTGGTCTTATTGTAGACGCTGGAGGTTTGGAAACATTCTTACCTGGTTCACAAATTGATATTAAGCCTATCATCGATTATGATGCATATGTAGGTAAGAAAATGGAATTCAAAGTGGTTAAGATCAACGAAACCATTAAGAATGCAGTAGTTTCTCACAAAGCATTGATCGAAAGTGATCTTGCAGAACAGCGTGAAGCTATCATTGCTCGCCTTGAAAAAGGACAAGTATTGGAAGGTATCGTGAAGAACCTTACAGACTTTGGAGCATTCCTAGATCTAGGAGGTGTTGATGGTCTACTATATATCACCGATATTTCATGGGGTCGTATTTCTCACCCAAGTGAAGTACTTGCTTTAAATCAGAAAATCAATGTAGTTGTACTTGATTTTGATGAGAACAAGAAGCGAATTTCTCTTGGTTTGAAACAATTACAATCGCATCCTTGGGAAGTACTTACTGAAGAAGTTAACGAAGGAAGTACAGTTAAAGGTAAGATCGTAAATATTGAAGACTACGGAGCATTCCTTGAAATCCAACCTGGTGTTGAAGGTTTGATCCACGTTTCTGAAGTTACTTGGAGTAACCATCCAATTAATGCAAGAGAATACTTCAAGTTAGGACAAGAGTATGATGCAAAGGTTGT
>CALGLS010000427.1 GCA_937959375.1 uncultured Saprospiraceae bacterium | reverse complement strand
ATTGTGATATGCCCATCTGTTGTCTGGGTCGGCGAGAAATAGCAAACATTCTGGGTCAGTACAGTCGGCATTCCCGCTGGCATCGTCTAATCCTGTAGACATAGAAAGTTGATGGCGTATCGTTATTTGTGCTTCTTGAGTGGAATCTAAACTGGTCCATCCTTGTCCCAAGTAATCAGAAGTTGGATCATTGATATTGAGCATATTCATGTCTTGGGCCATGCCAGTTAGGAATGCCGTTAAAGTTTTTCCGGCTGAGGCCCAATACCAAACACTATCTTGCGTGAAGTCATCGAAATAGTTTTCTAGAACAATCTTTCCGTCTTTGAGAATGATGAAAGCTTTGGTGTTTTTATCAGCTAGAAATTGAGTTAGACTGTCGATTCTTTCTGGACACCAGTTTAGTGTTGCTGGATCTAAGGTCTCCCATTCATCGCTGTTGATTGGTGGAAAATAGAGTTCCTGAGCGGAAAGGAATAAAGGAAAGAAAAAGAGTAATGTGAATAGGATTGTTTTCATATCTGAGGTTTTTAGCTTAGACATTTATTGATAGAAAAGGTTTAAACTTTAGCCTATTTTTATGAAAATTCCTAGTTACCGTTCAGTAGATTTGTGGCTCTTCATTCTTGATTTTAAAATTTCAAAATCAACGAAGCAACTGCTATTTATGAATACAAAAAGTCTGAGCAATCTTGTCGTGTAAACCTTGCTTTCTAAGATCAGCTGGAACAAACATAATGGAGAAAGTAAGTAACATCGAAGAGGCCAGACTCATGTAGTCTGTATCCTGTTGTGCTTGCCATTCACTTAGCTTTATCATGTCTGTTATTTCTAGGAATTCTGGATTGGAGAAGAGTGTGAAATTAGTAACTAGACTTGTGAAAAATCCAAGTAGATAAAAACCATTTCGCAAGATGGATTGGTTCAAAGTAATTTCCTTAAAGTTATAAGAAACTACTTTTAGTTTGGTTGCCATTTTACCGACAGTAGCGCCATACTTAAACTCCATCAACGGCTTGTAAATAGACTGGAGCACAATTAGGATAAGTGCTAGTGTCAAAGACTTATATTGAAGCGCATTAAACACTCCTAGGCCAACGATCGGAAGCACAATAAAGAAGTCAATCATGCTGGCTCCTACACGAACCCAGAAACCCGCAAAACGTACGTTCTGCGGGTTTTCAGGGTGATCTAAATCATCTAGTAATTCGTTGTTGTCCACTATAAAGCGTTTCGGTTGATGCAATTCAAATCTTCGAATGCTTGCTTCAATCTTTCGATAAAAGAAGTTTCTGCAACACGTAACCATTTTCGTGGATCGTAATTCTTTTTATTCGGTTTGTCAGCACCATCAGGGTTGCCGATCTGACCTTGTAAGTAATCTTTCTTTTCTTCGTAGTAGCCTCGTACACCATCCCAAAATGCCCATTGCATATCTGTGTCAATGTTCATCTTGATTGCTCCGTACTCAATCGCTTCTCTTATTTCTTCACGAGAAGAACCAGAACCACCATGGAATACAAAGTTGATTGGATTTGGCCCAGTTTTGAATTTCTCTTGAACATGTTCTTGAGAGTTTTTCAAAATGATTGGACGCAACTCAACGTTACCTGGCTTGTAGACACCGTGTACGTTACCAAATGCAGCTGCTACCGTAAATCGGTGACTTACTTCACTTAATTTTTCATAAGCATAAGCAACTTCTTCTGGTTGAGTATATAGTTTAGAACTGTCCACATCTGTGTTATCTACACCATCTTCTTCTCCACCAGTTACTCCTAATTCGATTTCCAAAGTCATTCCTAACTTGTCCATACGTTTTAGAAATTCTACACAAACTTCAATGTTCTCTTCAATTGGTTCTTCAGATAAATCCAACATGTGAGAGCTGTACAAAGGGTAACCTCTAGTTTTGAAAAAACGCTCTCCAGCTGCGATCAAACCATCAATCCAAGGCAACAATTTCTTAGCACAGTGATCTGTATGCAAAACAACAGGTACACCATAAGCCGCTGCCATAGAGTGAACGTGCATGGCACCAGAAATAGAACCTAAGATAGCAGCTTTTTGATCTTCGTTTGACAAGCCTTTACCAGCATTGAACTGGGCTCCACCATTTGAGAATTGAATCATCACTGGCGAGTTAACTGCTCTAGCCGTTTCAAGTACTGCGTTGATTGAATTGGTTCCAATAACATTTACAGCCGGTAAAGCATAGTTGTTATCATTGGCGTGCTTCATTAGTTCTTGAACCTCGTCACCCCAAAGTACACCGGAGCGGAATCTTGTTGTTTTAGACATGTTTAAAATTTTCGTTTAATTAAGTAAACTTAAGTACCAGAATTTTGAACGCTTTGTTTCAGTTTTCTAGTTTATTTATCGTATCGTTTCACGAAATCTCACTGAGTAATTATTCTTCGAATAAAATGTAAAAGTACCCAGATTTAGATGTAATCCGTTTGTGGGAAACTTTTACATTTATGATTTTGCGGTTTTAATTTTTACATTTTAAACCACTCCTTTTTCTACTAAGTAACGCTCCGCATCAAGTGCAGCCATACAACCAGTACCAGCAGCAGTTACTGCCTGACGGTAAATTCGATCCTGCGCATCTCCACTTGCAAATACACCTTCAATGTTTGTACGCGAAGTACCAGGAACTGTTTTGATATATCCCACATCATCCAAAGTAATCCAATCTTTAAAGATACCAGTATTAGGCTTGTGGCCAATGGCAACGAAAAATCCTTTAATAGGAATTTCAGAAACATCGCCAGTTATTGTATTCTTGACGCGTACCGCTTCTACTTCTTCTTCACCAAGGATTTCCTCGGTAACAGTGTTCCAGTGAACGGTAATATTTTCAGTGTTCAAAACACGATCTTGCATAACTTTAGATGCTCTCATTTCGTCTCTACGGACAAAAAGATGCACCTGTGGGCAAAGTTTTGCTAAATAACTGGCCTCTTCAGCAGCGGTATCACCACCACCAACTACAGCTACGTCCATGTCTTTGAAGAAGAAACCATCACAAACGGCACATGCTGATACACCTTTGTTTGTTAAGCGTTTCTCTGAATCAAGACCAAGCCATTTTGCACTCGCTCCAGTAGAAATAACGACTGAATCGGCGTGGATTTCTTGTCCAGCTTCTGTCCAAACCTTATGTACAGGTCCTGAAAAGTCTACTTTAGAGATCATTTCGTAGCGTACATCGGTTCCAAATCGTTCTGCCTGCTTGCGGAATTCATCCATCATAGCAGGTCCCATGATTCCATCAGGGTATCCTGGGTAATTTTCTACGTCAGTAGTGATCATTAACTGTCCACCAGGTTCTGGTCCAGTAAAAAGTATTGGATGCATGTTTGCTCTAGCTGCATAAACTGCAGCTGTGTAACCTGCTGGTCCTGAACCTATTATAATGCATTTGTGATGCTGTATTTCGTTTTCCATATTTATTTAAAATTTTTGATGCGCAAAAATAAAAATTTAACGCGCTAATTAAGAAGTTGTTTGCAGTTATTTGCCTTGTCTTTCTACTAAGTCCTTGTTTTAGCAAGAATGGAGGTGTTTTATGATGGTATGTAAGGTTCTTTTTTCAAAAGAATGTTCTCACGGCCTCACTTCTCCTCTTTTAGCTTCAATCTAAGACGAATAAATACTGTGGTTCGTCTATTAACTCAAAAATTATACAATTGTTCGGGTATATTAGTGGTTATTAGACTTTAGTTACCTAAATGTAGTACGCAGAACCTTTTAACATGTTAGAACAACTTTATCCTTATAGTTACATTGCCGCATTTACTGCCTTAGTCGGTTGGTTTTACTTTCAGCACAATGATAAATTAAGCTCCTTGCTACGATTTGTATTTTTTGGAGCTATTGTAGCCTATGCCGTGTCAATTTTGAGGGCTGATGCCGAATTAGCTTACAAGTTCAGTACGATGTTTCGTGATCTTTTGATCATTTCTGCTGTTTCGGCTGGTTTCTCAATGCTTCGAAAAAATCCAAAGGTCTTTTTGCTGATGGGCGTATGTGCAGCACTTATTTACAATTTTTACTTTAAAGAAGTTTTAGAACAGACCTTTCCGCAAACAACTCTTAC
>CALGLS010000426.1 GCA_937959375.1 uncultured Saprospiraceae bacterium | reverse complement strand
CAGGCTGACCGTTAATTGAATTTGGCATTCGGAAGAGGGTCTAAATGCAAAATGTAAAACCGCAAAAGTCCAAATGTAAAAGTTACCCACGAATGACATGCTACGCCAGAAAGGCGCGATTTTCGGATACTTTTACATTTTGACTTTATCATTTTGCGGTTTTACATTTAAAAAATTTCCTAAAAACGATACAGCTAAATATTCAGAGAACTGACTTAGCGGTCAGCCTGTTCGGTCTTCGGTCTTCAAAACTACTCCGGCAACACAACCATCCGTTCCACCCCAGTCTTCACATCAATCAAAACTAAATTCATCCGCATTTCCTCTTTACCTTCACCAGTTTTATTTCGATCAACTCTACCAGCAATAATAGTTTTGCCATCACTGGAAAGACTGATGTTGTTATACCATCTATTGTAACTTCCTTTCAACACGACCGTTCTTTTTCCACTCAATACATCGGTGTAGCAAATTTGTTTTTTCTGATTCCAAAAGATGACTTCCTTTTCTTTAAAGTACACCGTGTTTAAAACCACGCTATCTAAATTTTTGAAATCATTGATGGTCTCAATCACATTAGACGTTTTGGTTCTAAAGTTAAACATTCTAATTTCTTGCTTGCCTCCTCCTGCTTCTACATAACAAATTTGGTCTTTAGCCCAATCCCATCTTCTAAGAACAAAGTCATTAAATGTACCTACTCCTTCTCCACTCTGGCTGGCCACTAAAATACCATCTTCACCTCGTCTATTCACGACGGGTATTGCGAACAAATCTCCGGTGTCATTCCATTTAGGAGGTAAAGTGGCACCCGTTATTTTAGGTAAAGTGACTAAGCTATCTCCATTTGATTTTATTTTTTTTAACTCACCTCCAGCACCTCTATAAATGAGCCAGTCCTTGACACTCCAGTCCGCCGCATTCGAAATAACAGCAGCCAACTGTCTGGTCTTTCCCGTACAAAAATCAAACGTCAATAGTTCTGGCTGGCCAGAAACTCCATTCCCAATTTCCTTTCGGATATAAGCAATTTCGTTTTTATTATTTGGGTTAAAAACAGGATCTGAGTACTTGTATTTTTCTGGATAAACAATATATTCACGACTAGGCATTTTCATTCTTTCCGAAACATCTTTATTAACAACCTTCGTGGTTTGCTTTCGAAAACAATGCTGCCTACTCATCAAATCGCTCCCTATCTTTCTGTCTGCGCAAGCAGACAAAAGCAATGTCAAAACCAATAAAAAGAAAGGAATGGAAAAAGTAATTCTCATAAGTAACTTATCTTTCACAGTAAAAGTAAAATCCTTATTAACTTCACGTAAATCGCGGTAGAATGGATTGAACCTGAGTCCTGACTGGCGGTCCGACAGATTTGAAATTGAATTTTGAAATTTAACTTATCCAAAACTACCCCTCATAATAAATCCGATAAATCGCATCCGCATGATCATCAGAAACCAACATAGAACCATCAGGCAAAAGCTCTAAATCAACTGGACGGCCCCAAACGGTTTCATCTGAGTTTAACCAACCTTCAGCAAAGGTCCTATAGGAAGTTGCCTTACCATTTTCTAAAGTAACCAGAGATATTTTATAACCACTTTTCTTGCTACGATTCCACGAACCGTGTTCAGCAATAAAAGCTTGATTTTTATATTTAGCAGGAAACATCGATCCGGTATAAAATTCCACACCGAGTGGTGCTACGTGTGCCCCTAGATTTTGAGCAGGTGCAGTAAATTCATCGCAGGCTCTTTTCTTGCCAAATTTATTATCCGGCGTATCACCCTGATGGCAATATGGATAACCGAAATGCATGCCGTCTTTCTCAGCACGATTCAATTCACAGGCAGGCATATCATCGCCCATCATATCACGCCCGTTATCAGTAAACCACATTTCCTTCGTCTCAGGATGCCAAGTAAAACCAACCGTATTTCGTACACCTTCTTGTACCACTTCCAGTCCTGTACCATCCGTATTAATTCGTGTGATCGATGCAAAGACTTTGTCTTTTGATTCGCAAATATTACAAGGTGCTCCAACTGGCACATACAATTTTCCATCAGGCCCAAAAGCGATGTACTTCCAACCATGATGTTCTTTTGTTGGATATTGATCGTAAACAGTTGTCATTGCTGGCGGATTCGCCAACTTACTTTCAATACCTGCAAACTTTGAAATTTTGCTTACCTCCGCGATATACAAATCACCATCTTTAAAGGCTACGCCGTTTGGCATATTCAAACCCGTTGCTAAGATGTGTGTCTTATCTGCCTTGTTGTTTTTGTTGGTATCTTCTATGGCGTAAACATCTCCTTTATCTCGTGTCCCAACGAAGAGCGTTCCATTTGGGCTCAGATCCATAGATCGTGCGTTCTCTACATTATCCGCGTAGACTTCAATTTTAAAACCTTCTGGAAGTTTGATCTTCTTTAGAGGAGAATCATCGTTTGTTGGATCAACATTCACAGTTACTTTCTCCTTTGATTTCTTCGGAAAATTAAATGCGTTTTTGCAGGAAAGTGTGAAGGATAGTACGATTAGGAAAACGATGTATTTCATGATTTGAATCTTTTGATTTTTATTAAAAATGGGATGGGGTTGAAGACCGAAGACAGAAGTTCTCGTCTAAAGTACGATCGCAGGAAACTTCCGTCTTCGGTCTTCGGTCTTCAAACTCCTCATTACATATTCCGACGATACTGACCACCCACCTCATACAAGGCATTAGTGATCTGCCCCAAAGAACAATACTTCGAAGCTTCCATCAGAAAATCAAAAATGTTTTTATTGCTAATCGCAGCATCTTGCAAAATCTTTAAGCGC
>CALGLS010000425.1 GCA_937959375.1 uncultured Saprospiraceae bacterium | reverse complement strand
GTGTTTGACACAAAGATAGCTTCATAAACACCAGATGTTGTTTGAGGTGTCCCAAAAACGAGCACTGTTTCTCCTTCACAATATTGCATTTCTTCTGAAGTGAAAATAAGCTCATTTACCGCCAAGGTAATTTGATGAACTGAATCACAATTGTTGAATGAGGTAAAGGTGTTTTCATAAATGCCAGCTTGACTTTCCGCATTGCCAAAAATATCAATCGTTTCGCCATCGCAAATATTTAGAGATGCTGTCGTCAAAATATTTTCATTTACGATCAGTTCAATTTGATGTGTCGAATCGCAATTGTTGATGCTAGTAAAGGTTGCTTCATATGAACCAGTAGTTGTTTCATCATTACCAAATATCAAAGCTGATTCACCTTCGCAAATCGCCATTGTTTGAGTAGTGGTGATGGCTTGATTCACAATCAAAGTGATCTGATGGATCGAGTCACATCCACTAACTGAGCTACCATTACTTTCGTAAACACCAGCAGTGGTTTCCTCGTTTCCAAAAATTAGAATACTTTCTCCTTCGCAAATATTGAGGGCCTCGCTGGTGTTGATTTCTGAATTAAAAGAAAGGGTGATTTGATGAGTTGAGTCACAACCAGTAATGGACGAACTAAAGGTGGCATCGTAAACACCAGCTTGAGTTTCTGTGTTTCCAAAAATGATAGCTTCTTCTCCTTCGCATAATTGTATTTCTTCTGAGGTGAGAATCAGCTCATTTACCGTCAAGGTAATTTGATGAATTGAATCACAATTATTGAATGAAGTAAAGGTGTTTTCATAAAGGCCAGCTTGACTTTCTGCGTTTCCAAAAATGTCAATTGATGTTCCTTCACAGATCGTTAGTGACTCAGTAGTGAGCACATTGTTGTATACAATTAATTCAATTTGATGAGTAGAATCACAGTTGAGAACACTGGTAAAAGTAGATTCGTAGAAACCCGCAGTTGATTCATCATCGCCAAAAATAAAGGCAGTTTCTCCGTCGCATATTTCAATAGTTTGGTTGGTGGTAACTGGATCGTTAAAAATGAGCGTGATCTGATGCGTAGAGTCACAGCTGTTGAAGGCTGTGTAGGATTCACTAAAGACTCCATCCGCTGTTTGCGCCAAGCCAAATACAATAGCCGTTTCTCCAGTGCAATAGGTTAGGGTTTCTTCGGTAAAGGTATTGGCTAAAAACACAATGTTATTGATGACTGTAGAGTCGCAACCTGCTGCTGTATTGTAAGTGTTAGAAA
This sequence comes from uncultured Saprospiraceae bacterium, assembly GCA_937959375.1. Taxonomy (GTDB): domain Bacteria; phylum Bacteroidota; class Bacteroidia; order Chitinophagales; family Saprospiraceae; genus CALGLS01. The sequence continues at coordinate 5,839 of CALGLS010000425.1, read as the reverse complement.
GTGATTCGTCAGAGGTTATGACTTGTCCAGCAATAAAAGCAGTGTCGCCTTGGCAATACTCAAGCGTATTCGTTTGGTCATAACTCGTATTGAAAACTAAAGTGATTTGAGAAAGAGAGTCACAACCATCTGCTGCAATAAACGTTGCCTCATATAAGCCTGCACTCGAGACGTCTTGCCCAAAAATATTGACTACATCTCCTTCACAATAGGTTTCGGTTGTTGTCGTAATGATTGGAATTAAACAAGGCGATTCTTCGATCAATATTGTGGTCGTTCCCAAACCATTTTCACAACTAGAGACGGTATTTTCAACTTCTACACTAAGTTCAACGCTGCCGTTTGCAATGTCCTGTGAACCAGGAATGTAAATAGGGGTCAGACTCGTTGAGTCATTAAAGATTCCATCACCAGCTGTTTGCCAAATTGGATTTTGACCATTGGTAAGGGTCACAGATAAGTTGACGGAATCGCCAGCCATAATTTCAATTTCATCAATGGTAGTAATGGTAGGTCCGCCGTTGACAAAAATAGTAGGTGAGTTGATTAAAATATCAGCACCGTTTCCATTCACAAAATTAGGGAGTTGCGAAATCATTGACGTCACTTCGAAGGAACCAGAAGCAGTCCAATCTCCTAAGTAAATGTCAATAGAAAAGCCACCGTTGGAATTTGGAGGAATTTCCGAAATGGTAAATGTCGCATCATTAGAACCAGTAATGTTGGTGCCACTCAAACTAATGGCATTCATGTAGTAAGGCTCACTTGCCCAAGTGGCAGGAGCGGGAATATTGGCTTCAAAATCTATTGCTTGTAAAGCTACATTTGTATTGTTGGTGAAGTTGAAAGTACATGTTATAAATTGATCATCGCAGACATCCGTTTCACTTACAGACATTCCGAAAAGTACTTCAAGCGATCCACATTCAATAATACCACCAAGAAGAACGTCTTCGCTGTTCGAACTTTGGCCATCAAAATTTAGATAAACCTGACCTGCAGGACCTGAAAGTGTTGTTCCTTGATTATTGTAAAAACCCAAAGGCGCATTACTAGCATCGTATTCATAAGTTATAGAAACGCAGCATCCTACTGGAATATCAAAAAGCGTATCACCTTGAGCGCAAGCATTGTTGTTTACAGATTGGTTCAGTAATTCAAATCCTTGTGGTACATCATCAATAACTTGTACGCCAAATAGATCAAGACTGCTAATGTTGCAAACGTCAATCGTATAAATGACGGTGTTGCCACAAATAGGAGTGGGAGTTGAAGTAGATTTAAAAACAGAAACAGTTGGAATCTCATCTACACAAATCGAAACGTTGTCAAAGTTATTGATATACACCAGCTCATCAACGGTTGTGGTTGGAAGCGTGACTGGAGGCAAAAGTGATGCATCATTTAGCACCGCCCAAATGTTAGCGGGTCCTGTAATGGGAATATTTACGATAACAGTCTCAGATCCTCCAGCTTCAATTGCGCAGGGGATGTAGTTTGTTAGAATCGGGGTAGCACTAAATAGTTGCGGATCGTTTAAATAAAAACTTATGGGTGTACCAGCGGGTAATGAAAGTTGCTGTTGAGCGGTCACTAATATTTCAATATCAATGCTTTCGAATGTTGGACAGTCACCATTTATGGTATAATCAAGAATTTCAATGACGCCATCTCTGTTGAAATATATAGTATTACTAGCCCCGGGATCAAGCGGACAAACGTATACATTTACGATGTAATCGGCCAGTTCTTCTGTTAAGTCGGAGTAAGCATCGGCACCAGGTGCCAACAATTCAACCGTCGCCGTTTGTTGTAAAATAGATTGGGTGTAAGGATTCGTAAAAGCATCGTCAAATGCAATAGTAACAATGACATAACCCTCTGCTTGGTATTGTTCAGATAGTGCCACTAGTGAAGGTCCTACTTGACTGGAAAGTGCATCAGTTGATAAAACTATAATTTTAGTTACGCCATCGCGACCAAATTCTTCCAAGTAGTCATGAGCAAATGTAAGTGCCGTATTGGGATTGGTTCCTTGATTAAAGGATCTAGTGTCATTTATATAATCGTTTAAGTTGGCAATGTCTCCAGTGAGTGGGATTTTTAATTCTTGTTGATTTGATTCCGAAAATTCTGCAATAGCTACATTGGAATCATCCGCATTAAAACCAACGTTTAGTGAATTACAAAAATTGGCAAAGAAGGCTTTTGACTCCTCGTATTCAACGGCATCTACTGAACCCGAAACGTCATTCATGATGATGATGTCGAGAGGAGCGTCGCAAGTTTGTTGTGGTGCTTCCTCATTTATGATGGTAACATCTTGAGTGATAATATTTCCTAAAGCATCAAGGACGTAAAAGGAGTATAGGCCTGCGCTCAGACCTTGAATTTGAAATTCCGGATTGCTAGAAGTTAAGTTACCAGTTGAAGGACCAGACCAGGTCAAAGTGTAGTCAGGGATACCACCATCTATTGAAACTGAAATACTTCCAGTAGGTAAGTTGTTGACACTGTTGACAGTTGTGATATCTAAGATTTCAAAGATACTTCCTACTATACCAGTTATTTCAACGCTTTCCTCAAAAATTAGATTACCATCTTCATCAAAAATAGAGAATTCATATTCACCTTCAGCCAGGTTTTCAATTGTAAAAGCATTTTCCTCAAAAGTGCCAGCGGCAATGGTAGATCCATCTTCAAAAATGAGTGTGTAGGTGTAAACATATGGGCTTGTTAGACCACTCGAAAAAATCTCAATCGAACCATTGTTGGCACCGACACAGGTTGCATTTCCTTCTACAATGTCTGCCCCAAAAAATCTATTGTAAACTTGTGTGTAACCTGCGTTGGTCGATTCATTGTTACTTTGATTGGCACCTATCGCTACAATCGAACCGTTGTCTGAGATGGCAACCGAAACGCCAAGTTGGTCAAACTCTTCCGAGCCATCAATATCTTCACCTACCTTGATCCAGTAGTTGTTTACGTTGTCGTATACCCGAAGATTGCCTGCTTGATCTCCTCCGTCATCATTGTGGTATCCGCCAATAGCGATTCTATTTCCGGATGAGCTCATGCTGAGGTCGCTGCCAAATCTGTTGTTGCAATCTTCCGCAGGAATTAAGGCCATTTCAACAAAATCACCTCCAAGAAAATCGAATATTTTTACATAACCTGTAGATGACCATGAGTTACATGTGGTGAGTGAAGATCCAAAAGGAGCTCCTGCTGCAATGCGATTACCATCTCCAGAGATGGCGACTCCTGAGCCAAAGAGGTCATAGGCATCATTACCACCTAAAGGAGATCCTACCAAAGACCATAACCCACCTATAAGGTCGTATACTTTGACAACTCCACTATTTGGTATTGTACTAGTTTGACGTGGAGAGCCGAGGACAAAGCGGTTTCCGTCATCTGAAAAGTCTGAGGTGCCTGGTTCGTCGTCATATGCATTTTGAGCTAAAATGGTTTGTCCAATCTGTACCCAAGAACCTGCGACAAGTTCAAAAACTCTAAAGTCCTGTCCGTTTCCTACTGATCTACCGATAATACCTACTCTAGTTCCATCGGGAGAAAGGCTCACATCTAACCCGGTTCTGTTATTTGAAAAATCACCGTCGATGTCATTTCCGATTTGAACCCATTCACTACCAATTAAATCAAAGATGCGGACGTGTCCAATATTACTATCTGCGGGATCTGAGCCATCATTGAGGGGAGCACCAATAGCGAGGCGGTTGCCGTCAGCTGAAAGTGCAACACCAGTTCCGGATTGGTCCCAAGATTCTTCGCCATTAATGTCATCGCCAATTTGCACCCAGTCGTTTCCGTCGAAATCAAAAACTCTTACTTGCCCATTTCTAGTTGCATCAGCATCTTTATAAGGAGCGCCAATAGCAACTCTAGTACCATCTGCGGATAAAGCTACGGCGGATCCTGATTCTTCTTCATCAGTAACTCCTACGATGTCATCGCCAATCTGTTGTTGTGCAATGAGAAGAGAACAAAAGAGTAGGAGGGTGAGGGTAAGAATTTTTTTCATGGCTTTCGTTTAATAGGTCAGGTGTATCTGTTTTTTGAGTTCTTGGGATGTTGGGAGGTCTTTGTTAGGGTATTTTGTAGTGGAGGCCAAAATGTAAACCAAATAGACGGTAACTTTGTTCGAGCTTATCGTTGTTTTCTAAGAAGCTATTTGGAAAATACTGTAATCTTGGTGATAGACTTAGATGAAATGATTTTGTTAGATGGTAATTTCCATTTATTGACAATTCATATGCGAGACCAAGTTTAGATTTATATTGGTTCATATTTAGATCCTCAAATTGACCTGATTCGTTTAAGGTAATTCCTTTTGTTTTTAATCGAAGGTTAAAGATTACACCAGCTTGTATTCCGAGACTCCAATTGTTTTTTTGCTTTTGGTAGCCTAAAAGAATCGGTAAGTTGTAGAGTCGATACTGATTGAATTCTTTGCGGGTATGACTAAAGTTTTTGATGTTTTCAACTCGATCATAGATGGCTATAGTGTCAAGATAAGGATTGATGGTATAAGCAAAAATACCGTTTTCGTCAACGATAGTGTCGGAGTAGTTTTGGATAGATAAGAAACGCTCATTTATTTGGCTAACTTCTAGTCCGGATTGAATGGAAAAACCACTTTTGTGTTGTACTCCTGCTAGTGCAGAAAAGTGAATGGCTTCCAATGGTTTTTCGCTTGAAGATCTTTGTTCTATCAGTGGTTCGCTTCCGATAGAGGAACTTTTAAAAGTCCGGTTAATGAATGATACACCCGAGTGAATACTAAATAGGGCTTGCCATTTTTTTGGTTTTAGTATTGGTGTTTCATCGTTGTTTTCTTGATCGTTTGCTGGGTTGGTTTCTGTCTTGATTACTGCCTGTTGTGGTTGATTAAGGTCATTTGGTTTTTTATCAGTTGGAAAGTTGTTTGGTGTAGTATCTGGGTTTAATGTATTGTTATTCAGTTGATTATGATTGGGGTTGCTGCTGTTGTTTTGATCTTCGTTAGCAAGGTTTTGAGTTGTTTTTATTTTTGAAGGAATGCTAGTGTCCGTAACTGGTTGGTTCGCTGCTTCCTGAATTTGTATTGTTGTAAGATTAGGGGTTACTGTATTTTTATTATTAGATGTATTCGTTTTTATGCTAGATGAGGTTGGCTCATTCTTAGCTGTAATTGTCGTTTTATCCGTGATATTTTTTGTAGCAATTTTGTTTTCAATAAAACTTTTCGTGTTTTTTGAATTAATTTGATTGTTACTTGTCGCTTGTTTAGTGTTTGCTGTTGATGCAATAATATTGCCTTGGTTAGACTGAGATTTTATTGTTTTAGAAGTTGATTTCAGATCTTGATTTTCTCTTGTAATTGTGTTTTTATTTTTCGCGAAATCGATCTCCTTCTTACTTTCAAAAGTAGCGTTCAGTGATTTATTTTCAATGTCTTTTTTTACGGTATTGTTTGCTGAAGAATTTTCCGAAAGGAAAGTGTCCGACTTTGAAATATTATCTTTTGTAAGATAGAAGGAAATAGCGATTAGTCCAGCTACTGCCAAACCAGTCCACCACCAAAAGAAAGGAAGTCTACGTTTCTTCTTTTTCGAATCATTGATGTCGTCTAGTTTGTGATCTAAAGCAGACCAAATGTCAGAAACATCGACATTAGATTCGAAGGACTGAAGTTCATCGTGGAGTTGTTTATCAAATTTATTCTCTTTCATGCCGTTTTCTTTTTTCTAAAATCTTCCAATTTATTGATGAGGCTATTTCTTCCGCGCATTAATTGACTTCTTGATGTTGCTACCGAAATATCTAGCAATTC
>CALGLS010000424.1 GCA_937959375.1 uncultured Saprospiraceae bacterium | reverse complement strand
TATGTTTAAATTTCCATTTAATTGCAAGTCAATGTTTTATGAACCTCGCGTCCAATTTTAGAATTCAGTTAGCTCGCTAAACTCATTAAAAAATTGTTAGCGAGAACCATAAACTCTTGATTTTCATAGGAAACTAAATTTTAAACATGCTCTTAGCAGAAAACTTTCGTATGCATAATTATCCTTTATTTTAAATAATAATTTATCATGAAATATTTATTTTCAATCATCGCTATTTTAACGCTGTTCATTCTAAGCAGTAGTTCTTTAAATGCTCAAAAAGATGGGCGAGTTATGGTGACCAACACTGATGCTACTTCCGTAAAAATTAAATGGATCAACCAAACGATTTACACCAGTGAAGATGTGATGGTTTACCGACAAGAAGGAAACGGAAAGTGGCAAACATTAACAAGTACACCAATTGGCATGAAAGATCAAGTCGACATGCCTGCTATTGAAAAAGATGAGCTCACTTCTTTTTTGGAAACAGAATTACCTAAAAAGAAACCAGAAGAATTAGATGGCTTCATGAAATTAATCATTAGTAAAAAGCTGGTAACAGAAGAAGCTTTCGCCGATTTCCTAGGTGTTTTTTACGAAGATAAAACCGTAACTGCCGGTAAAAAATACCGCTATAAAGTAATGGTACAAAAAGGAAACAAAGAAGAACAAATCGGAATATCAGAAGCGATTAAAGTGAAAGCACATCAATCAATAACTGGCGTAAAAGATTTCGTCATCAGCACAGAAGCAGAAAGCGATACGCTACTTCGTTTTGTATGGCTACCAGAATCAGCTCGCTATTTCGCCTGCAACCTTTACCGAAGTGAAGCAGGTGGCGCCTTCAAAAAACTAAACGACACACCAATTTTATCGTCTGGTAAAAAGGGAAATTACTCCAAACAGTTTTTCCAATACGGTGACCAAAAAGCAGGTCGCACCTACACCTTCGAAATACGTCCGATTGATTTTTTTGGACGCGAAGGAAAACCTGTTACAAAAAAAATCACCATGCCTGACACAGAGGCCCCAGCGCCAGCTACCTCTGTAGAAATCATTCGGGTAAACGAACAAAAATTTCGTGTACTTTGGGCCAACTCTACCAGTGCTAATGTAAAAGGATATGAAATTCATGTTGGTCGTAGCGTAGATCAACCCTTCAAAAAAGTAAGTGGTTTAATTAATAGCCCATCCAACGAAGGATTCGTTTACGAAACGAAAGCACCTGGTTCCTATTTTGTAAAAGTCGTAACCGTGGCTGCTAATGGTAGCACCTCCGAATCCTACGCTTATGGTGTAGAAATGAATGACTTACAAGGTCCAGAAATTCCACAAGGAATAAAAGCAGAAGCAAAGTCAGGAAAAATCACCATCTCTTGGAAAGCCAATAAAGAGTCCGACCTTTTAGGTTACCGCGTATTCAGAACCATCGCTAGTCAACCCGATAAACCTGCTGCACAAATCACCCCAGATGAAATCAAAGGAACTTCCTTTACTGACAACTTAAACAAGCGCTACAAAAACGAATTCTTCTATACCGTCGTTGCAGTAGATACGAGTCTCAACATCAGTAAAGAATCCGAACGAGTAGGTGCCATTATGCCAGACGTCATCCCTCCTATTCCACCATTCATCAAAGACATTAAAGTCAGCGAAACCTCCGTCCAACTAACTTGGTTGCCCGGAACAGACGAAGATTTAAAATTCTATCAACTTTTCAGAAGTCTAGAAAAAGACGGTGCTTGGAAAAAGGTAGGAGGCGAGCTCAATGCTACTGCCACCAACTACACCGATAAAAAACTGACCACTGGTCAACAATATTACTACCGCTTACAAGCCTTCGATCAAACCGGCAATGCCTCTGAGTTTTCAGAAATATATGCCGCCAAACCTTGGGCTGTTGCCAAAAATGCTGAATTAAGTAGCTTCGAATTGAAATACGATAAAAAATCAAAGGGCGTAAAACTCTCTTGGAAACCGACCAACACTAAAAACATCAAAGGAGCAATCGTTATGCGCAGCAATGGCTTCAAAAAACCAAGTCCTGCTAGTCCTATGATCACTGGCAACAGCTACCTAGATACCAAAGTAAGTCAAGATCAGAATTATCAGTATTCTGTAAAGGTATATTATGAAAATGGCGAGGTCGCTACTAGTGCGCTTAAGGCAGTTTCTACGGAATAGGAATGGGAATGGGAATTGGAATTGGAATTGGAATTGGAATTGGAATAGGAATGGGAATTAGAATTAGAATTGCCTTCTATCGCGGGCTCTGCGTTAGAAGATAATTTTGAACTTGTGGAGCCACCAGACAGGATTTCGATTTAGAAATTTTGAATGCTTCCTCTAAGGTAAAATTCCGCGATTGTACACAAAATCAAAATTCAATATTCAGCGATTCAATATTCAATATTTCCATCCTTACTTGACATTCAAATACTAAGAACTACCCACAAGCCTCACGTTAAAGTATCATTCTAATGCTGCCAAACAGAATTAAAATTGCCTTCTATCGCGGGCTCTGCGTTAGAAGACAATTTTGAACATGTGGAGCCACCAGACAGGATTTCGATTTCGGAATTTTGAATGCTTCCTCTAAGGTGAAATTCCGCGATTGTACACAAAATCAAAATTCAAAATTCAGCGATTCAATATTCAAAATTTCCATCCCCATTCCCATTCTTCCAAATCAGCCGAGAAATTCCAATTCTAATTTCGATTCCAACTCCAATTCCTCCCCTCCTCTCCTCTCCCCCATGTTTATGGGGTTCTCTCCCCCACATTTCCTAAGTAATTTTATACCATAATTAATCAGAAGTGCATCAACCACTTCAGCTAATAAATTTCAACAAAATAATCCATCAAAAGACGTTTACAATGAAACCACTTTTTTACCAACGCATACCGATGTTATTGATCCTTTGCATCTTTTCAATGACTGCTTTTGCACAAAAAGGAGTTGTGATTGGAGGAACAGACTTAGATCCTTCTGCTATTCTGGAAATGAAATCTGATAGCCAAGGAATGCTAGTTCCAAGAATGACTACTTTACAACGAGATGCTAATATATCTAGTCCTGCAAATGGTCTTTTAATTTACAATGAGGACAACGGAATCTTTAACAAGTACTATAATGGCACTTGGACTGAGCTAGATCAAGACTGGACAAAAATAAATTCACTCAGTGAACGCGTCTTCACCAATTCGAATGTTGGCGTTGGAGAGTCATGGAATAACATTCGATTTACCATAAGAGGAACACAAGCAACTGTTGCAAACTTTTTAGTAAAGGATACAAATGGAGGTGAACAATTTAGAATTAACAGTAATGGGAATACAGGAATAAGACAAACTTGGGGTGACACCGACTTTAACATCAGAGGCATTTCAAGCAACACGTATCTTTTTAAGGTGGATGGCTCGGATGGAGATAGTAAATTTATAGTCCGCAGTAATGGAGCTGTTGGCATAGGAAATTCTTTTCAAGACACCAGATTAAATATCAGGCCTGAATCAGGAAGTGGGAAAAGTTTTGTGGTAGAAAACTCAACTGGAGATGATAAATTTATTATCCGCAGCGATGGTTTAGTTGGCATCAACCTAATTAATAACGGAACAGACCTTAATATAAAAGGGACGACTACTAATGAAACTCACTTTCGCATCGTCAGTCCAACTAGTAACAATCCAGTATTTGTAGTTAACAATGTATTGAATAATCCCGCCAACCACATCCTTGATGTCAAACATCCTGATGGGACAGAAATATTAAGGGTTACAAGTACGGACAACTTTGTTGTAGCCAATGGTAATAATGCCTTAAAACCAGGTGGAGGGCCTTGGATTGCATTTTCTGATAAACGGTTAAAAAAAGACATTACATCATATGATGAAGGTTTGGATCTGATTAAGAAAATAACTCCGGTACGGTTTAAATACAATGGTAAAGGAAAAACCCCTAATGGCGGCTCAGAGCATGTTGGAATCATTGCGCAAGATTTACAAAAAATTGCACCGCACATGATCATTACTCAAGAAAAAGATAGAGATGATGGTGTTGAATATCTAGCCGTTAACGGCAACGCATTCACCTACATGCTCATCAATGCCGTACAAGAACAACAAGAACAAATCGAAACACTCCAAAACAAATATGACGAATTATTGCAACGACTGGAAGCATTGGAAAAGAAATAAAATTTCCATCATCCCTCATTTTGCATAAACGTTTTTAAACCAATTCGTCATGAAATCAAATATCAAAATACCTAGCGGTTTACTCTACCGCTTTCTATTGATAGTTATATGCTTGTTGCCAGTCATGGCTTCTGCACAAATTATTATGGAAACCAAAGGAGACGATACCCCTATCCGAGTTTTCGGAAAGGAAACCATTAAAGTATTTGGTGGTCTGAAACACAGTCAGGTAGACAACAGCGATCCGAAAAAAGCAAAACTAAACTTTATCAAAGAAGGTAGTCGACTAATACTGACCGATACCTTATACAATGCTTCTGGTAACCCCATATTTCTCAAAACATTTGACGGTCAAGATAGTAGTAAAGTAATTTTTCAATCTTTAGCCAACAACAAAAACTACATCCTTGGTGATTCCATCAACTTCTATCAAGCGGCTATCGATTTAGCTGACTACGACCATGAAGTAATTTTAGGTGAACATATTTTTCTCCGAGACACCCTCACTATGCAATTGGGAAATATCAATCTTAATGGCAAAAAATTATTTTTGATTCCTGAAGAATCAGATAACTTTTCTTTATTGAATCAACGACAGCCTTATATCATAAACGAATATTACGAAAGCTATATCTGGGACACACTTTCTGGCAGTATTAATCTAGACATCTGTGTTCCTCAAAATGAAATAAACAATACTCCTTACAACTTTGGTGGAATGGGTATTGAGTTGCAAAACACCAATAACTCCCTCAACGGAGATGTAGTTCAACTCAAAAGAACCCATAACTTATATGCTATTGACACCTTCGAATCCATAACAAGACAATACCATATTGACAACGTTGATGACACTGATATTTTCAATCAGACTTTTAACTATCTTTATCATGAAATAACATCTGAAAATTTCAACAACGTAGAAAACCTAGTACTTTATCGTTCGAGAGATAATGGCATCAATTGGGATCTACAATATAGAGACAGCTCTGACTTTGAATTCGTTACTAAAAACGACTTGGATTCATTACAAGGAATTTGGTCTTTATCCCCCTGCCCTAACCCACCATCTACAGCCACACTACCCGACACCGTCATCGTCACTTGTGCCTTAGATACCGTCTGGTTAAATGCTGGTTCTAATGTTTCTGTATTGTGGAATGATGGTTCTACTCAAAATCCATATCCTTTTGTACCTCCCAATAATTTTGATATTGAGATCGATTATTTTGATGATCTTGCTGTAGAGATAACGGACGATAGAGGTTGTTATTCCTACTGGTTTGGTAATGCTGAAATTCATCACTCACCGCCCACTGAACTAATCTTTGCAAGTCAATATACAGACTGTGAAGACGTAAATGGAACAGAGACTATCACTGCTGAAATGAACGAACTATTCGGCTATGATTACCAATGGCATGACGGATCAACTAACCAGACATTTCAATATCCCTTGTCTCCAATAGGCGATAGCACCTACTGGGTGACTGCAACTTACATTGGATCACAACTCACCTGTTCTTCTACCGATAGTATTGATGTTAGCATCTATCCTTCAGCAGCAGTTGAACTACCAGACACGCTTGCCCTTAGCTGTGATGGAACTTCCATTATTTTAGATGCAGGAACCTACGTGCCCGGAGCAACTTACGAATGGTTTACCTCTGATGACCCCAGCATACCTATTGCAGGGGCAGACTCTTCCGTTTATGCAGTGCCTCCATTTATAGGAGAAGACAATTACGTTGTTACGGTTTCCTTTGATGGCTTTTGTTTTGCTTTTGCGAGTCAAGATGTTGCTATGACAAATATTCAGGTCAATGCAAATCATACTGACATCGATTGCTTTGGTGCAAATAATGGTTTGATTACTACAAACATTTCGGGATCTTATCCGGATCATATCACTTACTTTGATGGTGTTGATACCGACGGTGTCGAGACATTCCCTAATCTTGGTCCTGGAACCTACGTATTAGAAGTTGAAGACGATTTTTGTTCAGTCATCGACAGTATAGAAATAACAGAACCAATCGCACCACTATCGGGTACACTTACAGCTACAGATATCGCCTGTGCTAGTCTAGGACAAATTGATTTTGCGCCAGCAGGTGGCACCCAACCTTACACGTTCCTTTGGAACAATGGCGAAACCTCAGAAGACCTAACAAACCTTACACAAGGTGGCGACTATACCGTTACACTTACTGATTTTAATAGCTGCACTTTCGTGCAAACGACTACCGTTAATAACTTCGGCGCACTGACCACAGCATTAGACACGACAGAAATTTCCTGCTTCGGTCAGTCAGATGGACAACTCGTGGTAGAAATTCTTAGCGGTACTCCTCCCTTTACTTATAATTGGAATAATGCAGCAACGACTGACACGATCTCCAATCTTGGGCCGGCATTTTATGCAGTAACCGTTACCGATAATAACAACTGTACTTCTGTACAATCTTACGACTTACAAGACCCCGCAGAAGTAGTTGCGGACTATCAACAACAAAACATTCTTTGTGCTGGTGAAACAAACGGTTCTCTTACTGCTCAAAATTTAGGAGGAACAGGACCATTCACTTTTGCATGGAGCACAGGCGCCACCTCTCAAAATTTAGATAATTTATCCGCTGGAGATTACGATGTTACCATTACCGACAATAATAACTGTACAGCCATTGGTAACTTTAGCATTACTGAACCGACCACATTAGCTGGCACTATTTCTAGTAGTGATATTGATTGCAACAATCCCGGACAACTCAACCTTACACCTTCTGGAGGCAATACACCTTATACTTTTCTTTGGAGTAACGCTGCCACTACTGAAGATCAAAACGTGAGCATGGCAGGAATTTACAGCGTCACCATTACTGATGCGAATGGTTGTACCAGTACAGCAAGCGCAGAGATATTTAACAATGGTGATCTTGCCGTTTCCGAAAGTAATATCCAAAACATCTCTTGTAATGGTGAACTAGATGGAGCTTTCACCCTAGATGCAACTGGAGGTGTCACTCCTTATACCTACGACATTGGAAACGGAGGAGTCAACACACCTACCTTCACCGATTTAGCTGCTGGCACTTACAACGCAACCATCACAGATGCAAATGGCTGTATCGGAAATTTAGAAATAACACTAGATGAACCTTTAGCCATTGAGATCAACATCACAAGCACCAATGCAGACTGTGGACAGACAAACGGAACTGCTTCGACTACTGCCTCTGGCGGTACTGGTGCTTTATCTTATCAATGGCCTGATGGTAATACGAATCCTAATATTTCCAACTTAGCTGCTGGTAGTTATATCCTTACCATTACGGATGCTACAGGATGTACCAACACCGCTACCGCTACTATTGGCAACAATGACGGACCTATTTTGGATGGCAATCCAATCATCACAAATGTAACTTGTAATGGTGACAACACTGGAGCCATTACCGTAACTTCAACGGGCGGAACAGGTACATTGACTTATAGCTGGAGTACTGGCGATAACGGTACAACTGTTAACAATATATCTGCAGGCGATTACATTGTAACTGTTTCTGATGATAATAATTGTCAAGACATAAATACCATTACAATCACTGAACCAACTGCTATAGTAGCAAATCCAACAGTACAAAATATTGATTGCAATAGCTCGGGACAAATCAGTTTTAGTCCTTCTGGTGGAAATATGCCGTATACATTCCTTTGGAATAATAATGAAACAACTGAAGACCTCACCGTAACTATAGCTGGTATTTACAGCGTCACCATTACGGATGCTTTAGGTTGTACCAACACAGCAAGTGAAGAGGTATTGAACACGGGCAACTTAATCGTTACCGAAAGTAACGTACAAAACATTTCTTGCAATGGTGATTCAGATGGTGCCTTCACCGCTGATGTAACTGGAGGTATTGCACCTTATACGTACGATATTGGAAATGGTCCCGTCAACACATCTACGTTTACAGGATTGGCAACAGGAGCCTACAACATTACTGTTACAGATGTAAACAATTGTGTTGGAAACCTAGCAATAACTTTAGATGAACCTATCGCAATCGAGATCAATATCACGAGCATGGATGCTGGATGTGGACAAAGCAATGGTTCTGCTATGACAACTGCTTCTGGTGGAACTGGAGCACTCTCCTATCTCTGGCCTGATGCAAGTACCAATCCAAACATTGCTAATTTAGCTGCTGGTAGTTATATCGTCACGGTCACTGATGCCACAGGTTGTACCAACACAGCTACCGCTTCTATTGGCAACAGTAATGGTCCTGCTTTAGATGCAAATCCAATCATAACCAACATAAATTGTAATGGTGACAACACCGGAGCCATCACCGTTTCTGCAACTGGTGGAACGGGCGCGCTAACTTATACTTGGAATACTGGCGCAGTTGGCGCAAGCATCAACAATTTAATTGCAGGTGATTACACGGTCACTGTTTCTGATGTCAATAACTGTCAGGACAATACAAGCATTACGATTACACAAGCAGAAGCAATCAGTCCAAATGCAACTGTACAAAATATTGATTGTGATAATCCTACAGGAACTGCGACAGCAAATCCAAGTGGTGGCACTGGCGTTTATACTTACCAATGGAATACTGGAAGTAGCGACATGAGCATAACGAATCTTACTGAAGGATTTTACAGCGTAACCGTCACAGATGCCAACAACTGCTCCAATACCGAAACCGTAGAAATTACCAGCAATGGAACAGGCATTTCTGTTAGCAACACCACTACTCCTATCGATTGTAATGGAGCCATAACAGGTAGCATTACCCTTACGGTAAATACTGGAGGTAGCTACATTGTTAACTGGAACACGGGACAGATTGGTGAAACGATCGATAACCTTGCGGCTGGAAATTATATCGCAACTGTAACTAGTGGTCCATGCATGGAAATAGTAGACATAAGTCTTGACGAACCAGATGCCATTGACATTCAAAGCATGGTCAACAATATAAGTTGTAGCGGAACTGACAATGGTTCAATTGACCTGACGATTAGTGGCGGAACAGGCGCTTACACTTTTATCTGGGACAATGGCGAAACAACAGAAGACTTGAGCAACCTGTCAGCAGGTGATTATATGGTAACCGTCATGGATGCCAACAACTGTACTGAAACTGCAAGTTTCACCATTGGATCTTCGTCTGATTTAAATGTGAATGTAACAGGTATGGACTTATCCTGCTTTGAGTTAAATGATGGTACTGCTACAGCAAATACGTTTGGTGGCTTACCTCCTTTTATGTACAGTTGGAGCAACGGAGGTACTACTGAAACGATTAGTGATTTGCCAATAGGCACCTACGAAGTTACGGTAACAGATGCATCGGGCTGTGAAGGCATTAGTTCGGTTATCTTGACGCAGCCAGCAGTTATTAATTTTAGTTTTAGCTTCTCTGAGCTAAATTGTTTTGGTGATACAGATGGAGCTATTACAGTTAGTTCTGATGGTGGTCCACAACCGATTCATCTATACAATTGGAGCACGGGGCAAGTCGGTGCAACGATTAGCAATTTAGCAGGAGGTGACTATACCGTGACGATTACCTCAGGGTCTTGTAGCCAACCGGAGGTAGTGACTTTGAATGAACCAGACCAAATATTTGCAGAATATTCAGCGACTGATGTCAACTGCTTTGGTGGCGATGATGGTGCAATTGACTTAACTGTTTTTGGAGGAATTGCTCCATTGACTTTCAATTGGGACAATGGCGCTACCACTGAAGATCTTAGTAATTTGACTGCTGCATTTTACAATCTAACGATCACAGATAATAACGGTTGTACTGGCGAGCAAATGACCTTAGTTGATGAACCAGATCAAATAGCAATTTTAGAAAACACACAACTAGCTGGTTGTAAAACCGAAAATGACGGCTGGATTAATTTGAATGTAACAGGTGGTGTTCCAGATTATCTTTTTGCTTGGTCGAATGGTAGTTCTACACAAGTTATCAACAATTTGAGTGGTGGTAACTATGCGGTAACAGTAACGGATCAAAACGACTGTACGGTTGAACGTAGTTTTGAATTAGAAGAATCACCAGAACCATTTGAAGCTTACTACCTAGCAGCTACGCCTGTGAACTATGGTGACACGATACAGTTTGTAGATGTTTCTTATCCGAAACCAAATAGCTGGAATTGGTCATTTGACGATCCAGATAACTCAACAGCGACAGAAGCAAATCCTGAGTTCTTTTATCCACAAGATCTCAACAATGAAATTTCGTATTACGATGTGGAGTTGATTGCCTCAACTGATTTTTGTACGGATACGATTGTGAAAGAAATCACGGTTCACAATTTCAGAAATGATGCACCAGAAGTTGATACCACAATTGTGAATGGAAAATACTTTGAATACTTCAAGGTGTATCCTAACCCAACGAATGGTTTGGTCATGTTGGATATGAAGTTGAAGCAATCAGGCGATGTGAAATTATATCTCATGGACACTAGTGGAAAACGAATTCGCAAATATAAGCTAGAAGGTAGTGATGTATACTTCCAGAATTTTGACTTGGGTCAATTAGCGGGAGGTGTTTATATCTTGACGGCTAAGTTTAAGAAAGATCGAAGAAGTGTGAAGTTGATTGTGGTGGATGAGCGGTAGGGAGAATTGGAAAGGGAATTAGAATTAGAATTAGAATATGCACTAACGCGGAATGGGAATGGGAATAGGAATGGGAATGCTTTGAAGTGTAATCAAATATTAATCTCAAATTCAGTGTCAAATTCAAATTTACACAGAAATATAGTTGATGGAATTGAGCTTGAATTTGAGCTTTGAGCTTGAACTTTTATTTTCCGTTTTCGGATAAAATAACGCCTCTAATAAAAAACTAAATGACGAGATGTTGAATGGGGGCACCTAGGCAAACTTTTCAACTTGAATGAAATTCAAATCCCGTTGTTTTAGATTCGGGTTGCTCTGATAAAGAGTTAGTGGACGAGGATTGCAAAACAATTCTCGACTGCTCCGATTTTTTACAAAAAAATTTATTTTCCATATGAAAAACAGAATAACTTCCTTTATACTGATAATTTTATTTAGCAGTTTATTTAGTTCTCTCTATGCTCAATCACCAGGAGAAAAAGCAACGGCAAATTGTGATACACTTATAAAACAAGCTAATCAATACTTAGCTCAAAATGCTTTTGAACAGGTAGATAGTATTTTGCAAATTTTAAAAATAAAAGCCGAGGCCATTGACTATAAGAAAGGGCAAGCGGAATACTTCTCTGTAAGTGGAGAGCTAAAAAAAATTAAGGGGGATTTACAAAATGCCTATTCTGACTTTGAATATGCTGCGAATACATTTGCAGCTCACATTGCAGCTGACCAACTCAGTTTCATCTATAATCGACTTGTGTATATTTCGTATAAGTTAGGTAATAAACCTAGTTGTTTAAAATATGCTGATAAAGCACTCCAGCTACTTAACGAAGTAAGCACACCACTTTTGAAGGGAACAATTCTACACACATTAGGAACAAAAGAAGATGCCTTTGGCACTCCAAGAGGCGCACTAAATTACAACTTACGAGCAAAAGAATATTATGCCTTGGCAAAAGATACTTCCAAAATTTGCATCATAAATTATAACATTGGGCTTCAATACAGAGTATTGAGCCTTATCGATTCATCTTCTATGTTTTTTGCAAAAAACCTTGAGATTGCCAATCAAAGAAATGACCTTATAGAGCAATTATATTCTTATGATGCACTAGCTGTAGATGGGCTGGAACTTGGAGATATAGAAAAGACTTTACAATACTTAAAAGAAGGAATTGTTTTAGCTGAGGCCAATGAGGCCGATCAATTTTCTGGTCGATTTAAAATACTAATGAGTAAAGCACATATGCGAAATAGTGATTTAGATGCAGCACTTTTAGCGGCAGAAAAGGCATTAGATTTTTTAGAAGAAAAAAATATGGCCCAAGCAGTTTTTCAAGCATGGGATGCACTTACGCAAATACATGAACAAAGAAAAGAGTACGATAAAATGCTTCACTACATTGAATTGCAAAGCGACTATTTATCCAAACTGGATGGCAGGCAAATGGGTAAAGCAGCTTGTCTTGCCTACAAGGGGAATTACTACAAACATATAAAGCAACCTGAAAAAGCACTCACTTCTTTTCGCCAAGGAATAGCTATTGCTAAACCGGCGGAATTAAACGTATTGGTTAGCCAAATCCAAATGGCAATGGCAGAAGTGTTTTACACAACTGAACAAGCTGACTCCATGCTTTTATACATAAACAAAAGCAACAATCATGATGGGCTTAGACAAACAAATACCTATAATTCTGAATTGGAGAGTGCCTATTACAGAGCTTACAAACTAAAAGGTGATTTTGAAAAAGCCTTGATCCACCACGAAAAATATTTAGAGTTACGCAATGAAAATTACTTAAAGGATTCGAGGAATTTTATCGCAGAGGAACGGGTCAAACAAAACGTGGAGCAGATTGAGGAAGATAAAGCACAAGCAGAACAAGCTGCTGCATTATTAAATGCACGTAATAAAATGTATGCTGCGGCTGCTCTCGGACTTTTGGGTATTTTATTGGTAGGAGGCTATTTTTTTACCCAACTCAGAAAGAAACAAAGTACAATCGAATCTCAAAACAATCAGCTTCAAAATCTGAACGACACAAAAGACAAATTCTTTGGCATCATCGCACACGATATTCGTACCCCCATCATTGCATTGAGTGGTGTCGGCAACCTGATGCAACACTATCTCAAAAGAGATGATCGACCAAAACTCGAACGCCTATCAACTCGAGTTGACAACACGGCTAAACAATTAAGCAACCTACTCGACAATCTTTTAAACTGGGCATTACTTCAACAGGGCGTCATCCCCTACCACCCACAAAAACTATCCGTCAAGGAAGTAACCGATGGAATCTTTGACATGTTTCAAAACAATGCAATCAGTAAAGGAGTTATTTTAGAATCTACCATTGATGCATCAGACGATGTGTATGCGGACGAGTCTGCTCTTAATACCATCTTGAGAAACCTCATCGGCAATGCTATAAAGTATACCCCTTCTGGCGGAAAGGTGACTATTAGCAGCACGACAAAAGACAATAAACTTTTTATAAACATCAATGATACCGGAACGGGTATCGCAGCAGAAAGATTGGAGCAACTATTCAGTTTTGAAAAGAAAAGTATGCAGGGAACAGAGGGTGAGAAAGGAACAGGTTTAGGTCTCAATTTGGTAAAGGAATTGACCGCACAAAACAAAGGAGTGCTAGACGTAAAAAGCAAGCTGAACGAAGGTTCTCAATTCACCATTGGCTTACCGATTGATCGTTTGATGGCAGGATAAAACAGATTTATATTTCTCCGTTTAAGCGTTTTTGTACCAACTCCATCTTACAATTGATTTCCAGATTTTTGTAAATCTTTTTGATGTGATCGCGTACTGTTTCGATAGAAATATCCAACTTAGCTGCTACCAATTTATAACTAAGTCCTTCAACTATTGCTTCCACGATATCTAACTGACGAGGCGTCAATTTTGAAGAAACTATTTTTTCCTTTGGAGTAAAATATTCCACTACCTTTCGTGCAATGGCTGGCGACATAAATGAGCCACCACGAATAACGGTATAAACTGCTTCTTTAATTTTTGGGAGTGATGTCTTTTTCGAAATGTAACCCTGCGCTCCATTTGATAATGCTTTAAAAATTCGTTCAGAATCTTCAAAGGAAGTCAACATCAAGATATCAAGCGCTGGTTTTATTTTTTTGATGTGCTCGATACCTTCTAAACCAGACATACCGGGAAGTCCGATATCGAGTAACAAACAATTTATTTTTTTAGTGGTGGGCAAATCTCTAAGAAAGTCTTCCATAGACTCAGAGACGAGTACAAGATCGACATCAGGTTGTGTCTCAAAGAAGACTTCCAGATTCTCTCTGATTAGATCTTCGTCTTCTACTATGCCTAATTGAATTGGGTTCATTGATCGGTTTTAACGTAAGTACCCGTAATTGGGTTCGTAGATTTAGCTAAAAAATCTCAATTTACGAATTAAGTTTAAAGAATGGGATAAAACCAATATCTAAAGGTAATTCCTAAAGATTATTGATGAATCCACCTAATCAATAAAGATAAAAAATATAGTTTTTGAAGACCTGAAAGAAACGCAAACGCGAGCTACTAAATTATATCTTCTCAAATTTCATTCGATTCAACCCTTCAAATTCCTATTATAAATGCTGTCTAAATAATTTCAATTAGTTCCTTGCAAAAGATAAAATAATCGAAAAAATTATGTCGCGATAGGTAGGGCAACACTAAATTTCGAACCTTGATTCACGATTGATTCTACCTTAAGTAAACCCTTATTGAGGTTAACTAATTCTTTGACTAGACTGAGACCAAGACCGGTCCCCTTCTCTCCTGCAGTACCTTGTTCGCTCTTCTTTTGGAGTTCAAATAAGCTTGATAATTTTTCAGCAGCAATGCCCGTTCCAGTGTCGTTAACGTTGATGAAAATTTTATTATCCTTCAAGTCAGTAGACAAAGAAACGCTTCCTCCTTCTGGAGTAAATTTAATCGCGTTGCTAACAAGGTTGCGAAGAATGGTATTAAAAGCTGACTCATCAGCATGTACTTCTAGTGCTTCATCAATATTTGCCTCCAAATGAATCCCCTTAGATGCTGCATTACTTTCAAACATTTTGAGTACATCCTCACTGACTTCTTTGACAGAAAGTGCGTGTGGATGGTAGGGAATGACCCCTTGTTGTAGCAGCGCCCAATTCAATAAATTATCGAGCAACCCATTCAGCTGACTAGCAGTATTATCTATACGGGTAGCTAGCCGTTCTAATTTTGGTTTGTCATCTTTTTTGAGATAGTGCTGCATGAGGTTCCCAACTCCTTTTAGTGCTACGATAGGAGATCGAATATCATGGGCGATGATGCCGAAAAATTTGTCTTTAGTGGTATTGAGTTGTTGAAGCTGTGTGTTTTGAGATTCGATTTTTCGTTTTGTTTTTCTGAGTTGAGCAAACAGATAACCACCTACCAATAAAATACCCATTAATCCCAAAGCAATGGCTGCAAATAATTTATTTCGAGCACTCAATAAGGCTGCAGCCTGCTCTGCCTTATCCTTGTCTTCTTCTATTTTTTCTACGTTTTGTTTAACGCGTTCTGTTGCAACATAACCTTGCGATTTTTTCAAATAAATTTGGTCTTTTAGATCCATCCATTTTTCATGATAAGCAAGCGCTTCTCCTTGATTTCCGTTTAGTTTATAAGCTCTATAAAACGCATTTTCAACATTTGCCTGTCCTTCTAAATTTCCATTCAAAGTAAGATTAGATTTTGCTTCATTTGCATAGAAGAGCATTGAGTCTGCTTTTTCCACTTTTTCAAAATCACTAACCAATGCTAAACAAATTTCTCCATACAGATGGTCAATCTGATTTAGCGTTGCAATATGAAGAGCTTGGCGATGTGCCTCTAATGCTTTTTCGTATTGACCTAAGCCCCTGTAACAATCTCCCATATCACTCAAATAGGAACTTTGTCCTTGTACATCTTTTCCTTCAACATAAAAATCATAAAGGTCCTTTGCCACAACTAAAGCCTTTTCAAAATCTTCTTTTGCTTTATATGCGCTTACCTCACCTTCTTTTCCTTGAATCTCCGAAGGCAATATCTGATTTTCTTCTCCCAGTTTTCGTGCTTTTTGAAAAGCAAGTAGAGCCGCATCGTAATCCTTATTTGCAGCATAAGCTTTTCCTTTTAATATACTAAATTTCCCAATAAACCAAGTGATCTTATTTTTTTCAGACAATGCTATTCCCTCTTTAAGAAATTCTATTGCTGTTTCATTTCTTCCCATAACCAAATAAACATTCGCCATTTCTTGTATAGCGTACAGTTCTTCTTCCACGTGCCCAAAAGACCTAGCCATCACTATATTTTTTTCAAAATAAACCAATGAAGAATCTAGATTTCCCAGCTCACTTAGATAAAGTCCTATATTAAAATTCCCATAGAACAAACCCATGGTATCCTTTTCTAGTTCAAAATATTGAATGGCTCGCTTAGTCAATCGAATGGCCTCCTCGTCAGAACCAAAGGCATTTTCTTTATTCGCTGATTTCAATAAAATATGTCCCTTCAATCCATCTGTACTCACCTTATCTAATAGCGTCATCCCCTTTTCTGCATATTCGATACATTTATCTGGCTGTCCCATTTGGTAGTTGAGATGAGATATTGCATTATAAACTTTCGATAGGTAGTCAACATCTAAATCATTCTCAAAGTTTTTAGCAATAAATTCAAATGACTCAGAAGCCCCATTAAGGTCACCGCCCCCCGCCAATAAGCGACCTGTTTCGTAATAATATTCTGCTAAACCTTTTTTATAATCAGCAGCCGTAGCCTCCTCCTTTAAAAGCTGAAGCATGCTATCCGATTGAACCATGGCACCTTCCATTTGATAAGCACGAGCAATCCCTAGAAGAGTATTACATGTTTCTATCTTATTATCTGTATTCTTATGTTGTTGAAGCAGATTGGAAAGACTATCAATCAGTGGGGAAATAGTGAGAAAGGCCAGTAGTAATAGCGTGTTTTGCATAAGGTTATTTTTTGGTTAATGTGCAAAGGGAATACCAATAATTATCATTTTACTAGAAGTCCTTTTGAGGGAGTCCCAATTTAAGCAAATAAACTCATCTTATTTTAATCTATATGATAAGTGCTTCGATAAAAGTCAAAACTAGTGGTTTTAGACCCTTCAATAATAAAGGTTCAAAACTATTCTCTAAGCAAAAACAAGGTACAAGCTTATCAAACTTCCACCTTTTTCTTATCTTACCAAATATCATCAAAGACACAAAACTCAATTAAATCATGCACATAGGAATCATCCTCATCGCCTATCTTATTCTACTAGTTCGCTCACTCGCTCAGGTAGGTAAACGATCACAAGCCACGCCTCGATTAGACATCAAAAATCCAGTACTCATCTACGCGATCTGTTCTCCGATCATTTACTTTTGCAGTTATTTTATTAGTCAAACGGAAAACGACATCGACCTCTTTTTTGTGTTAAACATTTGTATGCTTCTAGGATTTTGGGCATTCGGCCTCAGCATCATCTTCTTCAAATTTTTCTTTGATGGAGATAGCAAGCTATTTTTACGTGACATAGGTATCGTTACCCTTTCCTTGCTTGGCTTTATTCCTGTTCTTCTTTGGACTAAGACGATGGTCACTGGCTAAGTTAAATAATCTAATGCTTATTTCTTTAGTTGCTACACGAACGTGATTGTTTACTAAAATAGTCTTTTTTGGAATGCCTTCTGACGCGACTTTTTACCATGGAGACATGGAGAAAATGGAGGCCTTCTATCGCAAAGGACATGGAGACTCTTTTAGCTGAAGCTAAAATTGACCGAGCGTAAATAGGAGTAAACCAAACATTAAAAGCTTACGACCACACTCCATGAACTCTATGTATTTGTGATAAAACGCATTAGAAGTGCAACACGTTAGTACTCCATTCCCTCCATGTCTCCATGGTAAAAAAACGATAGCGGGAATTTTTAACGAACAACAAAAGCATTGAAAATCAATTCATCTTCTTCACATTTTTATTTAATAGAGATAGCAAACTTTTTTTGCAGGACCCAGGTATCGTTACCCTTTCCTTACTTGGCTTTATTCCTGTTCTTCTTTGGACTAAGACGATGGTCGCTGGCTAAGTTAAATCTGGCTATTGATAATCTGCTTTGAAACCTCAAAATCTCCACAATTTTTCACTATCTTGCCAGTGTAAGAAGGGACCTGTTTTCCATATCTTTTAAGAAGTTCTATAAGTCATAGAAAATCAGTTTCTTACCACAGCAGAGAATACTACAATCAAAAAACAAGTACGAGACGCTATTTCAACTTTTATATCGGTTATGATATCTTAACCTTTATTTCTTGGTTGCTACACGAATATGATTGCTAACTGAGCATGAGTTATTTAGAGTGCCTTCTAACGCAGGGTTTCACCCTACCAATTCTGTTAGGCAGGCATGGAGACATGGAGAAAATGGAGGCCTTCTATCGCAAAGGACATGGAGACTCTTTTAGCTGAAGCTAAAATTGACCGAGCGTAAAATAGGAGTAAACCAAACATTAAAAGCTTACGACCACACTCCATGAACTCTATGTATTTGCGATAAAACACATTAGAAGTGCAGCACGTTAGTACTCTATTCCCTCCATGTCTCCATGGTAAAAAAACGATAGCGGGAATTTCTAACGAACAACGAAAGCATAGAAAAATAGATCTCGTTCTAAAAATAAAAAACACAATCCAATGCCAGAATACTGTCATCTACATTGCCACACTCAATACTCCCT
>CALGLS010000423.1 GCA_937959375.1 uncultured Saprospiraceae bacterium | reverse complement strand
TGACAAGGGATATTTTAAATCGTAGGCACTTACAAATTCACTCGTCTCATTTGTTTTCGAAACTTTTTCAAGGGCATCTTTTGATCTTATTTCGCAGGATTGTAAACTTATAAAAAGTAGCGCTAGTGCTAACAGGAGGTTTTTTTCTTTCATCATTTTTATCAGGATTCAAATCAAGAAGTAAATGGTCACGTTCGAATATTTATTCGTTTAATGACGGAATTTAGTCATAAGTTGTTAAATACAATAAGTTCCGCTCGATTAATAATAAGCGGGTTTCTCTTTCGTTTAAAGGTCTAAGAATTTTTTTTGACCAAAAACACATTACCATGAAAAGTAAGCGCGCTTTTGCTAAATTTTCCCTCCAACGGGGAACGTTTATTCTCTGCCTATTCTTTGCGATAAGCATAAGTTTAGCAGCCCAATCAGCCAACACAAAACCTAATATCAGCCAAGATGAATTGACCCCCAAAGGTGAAACTACCGGTTGGAGTCAAGGTAATCTGGTGCCAAATCTGATGTTCAATGATGTATACACAAAACAATTCGATCTGTATAGTTTGCTAGACAAACCCTTGATTATTGAGTTTACCTCACTTAAATGTTCGCAATGTACAAGTAACAAAACAGCGCTAAAATCTTTTTATAAGCGCTACAACATTAATATACTTAGTATCACCACTGATGAGCATATCAATCAGCTTCGCAAATTCATCAAAGACAACAAACTCAATTGGTCAACGGTTTATGATGACGCAACAAAATACGACCAAGAAACTTTTAGTAAAGGTAAGTTTGATCAAGAGCCAAAGTTCTTATTAATCACCCCAGACAAACGCATCCATTCTATCTTTTACAATACCCGAGATATCGGAAAACTTGGCGTGACTTTAAAGACTTACTTTTCATCTTATTGAAAAAGGTTTGTTGAAAAGGTTTGAAGGTTTGAAGGAGGTAAGATTTGAAGGACGCACGATCGCGAGTCTGTTTAGCACCAGATAAACTTCGCATCTCACGTGCCCTTCAAACCTTCAATCCTTCTTTCCTTCAAACCTTCAATACTTCAAACCTTACTCCTCACCCCCTACCACCAAACCACAAATAGTTTTTCAAAATCACTATTCGATTTTTTCAACCAAATCATAGGAGCTCTCTTTTGTTTCAACTGCTCACTAATATCGACCATGGTCTCTTTATGTGATTTCCAAGGTAATTGGTCTGTTGGCTCGATGCCCCATTCTGATTTAGTAGGCATATAGAAAGTAGCGTTTACAAACGCTGGTTTATTGAGGTCATCAAAGCGCAACCAATAGCCTACCACGCAATCTTTATTTAAGGTTCCAATATCAATAGGGCTTTTGCCAAAAGGCTGAAACAACTGGGCTTTAAAACAACAATGGTGTTCCAGTTTCGAATGATCAATATTGTTGTCATGCAATGCTTTCGCTCCTGCCTCAGAATGTAGTAATGGAAATTGTCTGTTTTTTATCTTTTCTATTTTTTCGAAAAAACTATCGCGTCTATTGGGACCAATTAAACTGCGAATGGGGTCTGGAATTTCAGGATCAATGATGTAGAATTTATAGGTTAGTTCTACATGAATTAATTTGTCTTTTGTTTTATCTTTTAGAATGAAATCAATTTCTCCGAGTGTCTTTTCTGCTTGATTGATTTGAAGATTGTACAAGACTATTTCATAGGCTTCTGAATATTCTATGAGTTGTTTAAAGACATATTCCATTTGATGTCCTAAGCGGAGGTTTTGTGGAATAGCTTTGGGATAAAAGGTATGTAGCTCTAAAGTCGGAAATTCAAATTGTTGAACATCGAATTGTTTGTTCTCCCAAAGAGGTGGCGTATTTATAAATCCTGTGCATTGTGCTTTTATCATTGCCTACAAGGTAGAAAGTTTCTGCTTAATTACTTTTCTTCACTAGTAATAATTCTAAGAAATTATGGTCTGGTAAAATTGAGGGAGTAGGAGTCGTACTCAAAAGTGACGAAAATGGTATGAACTATTGTTTTAAGGTATTCCTAATAAAAAGATGCTACATCAAGTAAAATGAGACAAGTGACGGTGCCGCACCTAAAGGCGCTTGAATAACTCTGCGTTTAATATTGTTACAAACATTTCGCACCTAAAGGCGCTTTCTCTCGATTTAATGTACTCCACCTAAGTAATTACAAAAAAGCGTAGTACTAGATCATTTTATTTCGTTATAACATCGTATGTACAACGTTTACCAAATGAAACCACTTAGCACTAAAAGAGCTGAATAAGTAGAAATATATCAAGTATGAAAAGCGCCTTTAGGTGCGACACATTTATAAAATCGGGAATAAAAGGAAGTTAAGCGCCTTTAGGTGCGACACCCGCGTTTGTTGAGTCACGATTTAAGTATACACGGTAGCCGCAGGCAGGATAAAATTACGGAAGAAGGAGTTGTACTCAAAAGTGACGAAATTTACATGAACTATTGTTTTCTACAAATTCCTTTCAATAATTCCACTAATTTCATTTATGTGATCTTCAGAATAACCACTTTTCAGGTGTATGATTTTTCCGGTCTTATCTAAAACCATGAAGGTAGGCCCTCCTGTAATTCCATACTTAGAAGCTACAGTTTTGCCTTTATATAAAATTGGAAATTGAATGTCTTGTTCTTTTATATACTTCTGTAAAATCTCCTTTGACTGTCGCTCAAGGAATTCAATTCCATACATTTCAAAATTGTCATTTTTAAACTTCGTATTGATTTTATTAAGACTAGGTATTGCTCCTTTACAGCCCCCACAGTTTTTAAACCAAAACTCTAATAAGACAACTTTTCCTTTTAGTTGAGATGGGTTTATGTTGGAATCATTAGCGATTAATGGCAATTCCCAATCCGTTACCATCTTCCCCACATAATCCAACATCTTATTTTTAAGGCTTTCAAAGTATTCTTTTAAAGTAAATACTGCAAAATCTTTTGGAAGACTTTCTCCATTCCAAAGATCTTTTGGAAATTCGTAGTCCAATTCTATGTTTTCAAATGTTCTACTCATTGAACCGTTTTTTCCGTTTGGACTAATAATTTTAAATGGCAAATAATCCTGTTTGTCAACGAATAAAAAATGCTTGGAATCTATTTCCCAATCTACGAACTCAAGTTTGATCCAATCTATGTATTTTTTATTTAGTAGAAAACTGAAGTTAAAATATGCTGTCCCATTGATCAGCGTATCTCTTTCTCTTTCAATCTTGACTTCATTATCTTGAATTAAGATTGGTAAAATTTGCCTCAGAGGTTTTAAAGTATGCACTAGAGGATTATTTACGTAATCAGGACTATTGTCATCGCTCGTAGCTATGACCTTCTCGGAAGCATTTGATTGAAATGTTTCTTTTCCATTGAATATAAGTTCCCCAAGCTCAGAATGAAAATAATATTTAATCTCATTTGGAACTGCATTTCTAAAATCAAAGGCAATAGAGGTCGTATCATCAAATAACAATTGTCCTCCTTCCATAGCCTCCATTCTAGAGTCATATTGTACCGATTCAATACTTGATATTTTATTCGAAACTTTTAGAAGTATCTCTTCATTAGATTGAGAGCAAGACATCAAAGATGATAGGCATAGCAATAGCATTAGAAATAATTTCATGTTGTTGTTTTTTTCAAATTTAAAAATAAGGGTGACTATGCGACGGAGCTGCCGCTGCCCTTAGATACTTAATAAGCCCTCAATTTTCACAATCCCAAATCAACTCTACCTTCAAGTCCTTGAAAGTAAATCTCTACGTTACTCTTTTTTCCTAGTCTTGGTGAAAATGAAAAACCTCCCGTATCACTTTTTTTAATTATAATTTCCAATACTTTTTCTCCTGCAATTTCGATCCCGTTCTCAAGATGAAAAGTAGTTGTACCATTCTCAACTTGATCTATAAAGAATTTAATTAGAGATTCTTCATCTTCATCAAGCAGATGTGAAATATCAATTACTGGCAGAGATTCATAAGCAGGAATAGAGGAAGTATCAGGAATTCTCTCTATCGCAGTAAGTTGATTAGCCTCATCTGCCTCTAACTTATTCGTTTTTCCACAAGAAAAAAGAACCAATAAACAAGCAAATAATGGGAGTGCAGCAAAAGCGAAAAGGGTGGTTATGCTACGCGAAGTATTTTTAGTCATCATGGTTAAACGTTTTTTGGTTACTGCAAAATTTATATTACTGGCTAGGTATACGTTAGCGCAACTCGCCTTTTCTAAGAGCAACTCTTGGTAGTCACGTACTCGTTCAGTGGATTTCACAACTTGGTCATCGGCTAGGAATTCGTGATTTAATTGGATGGCTCTTTTGTAAAAATATAAAAGTGGGTTGATCCAAAATACTACCTGTAATGCTTCGATGAGAACAATGTCTAATGAATGCCACTCTCTCGCGTGGGTCAACTCGTGTGTAAATAACTCCGCTTCTATTTTTCCATTCCGATAGTCTGATTCATTTATAAAAATATATTTCCCAAAAGTATGTGGAAGTACTTTTTCTTTTAACAAAACCAGTTTAGCTCCCTGACAATCTATTTGTTCATTAGAAAATGCCTTTCGAAAGAGTGTTGTTATATTATAGCAAAACCGAATGAGCATTAAGCTGGAAATCAGAAAAGCAATTGTCAGAAAAACAGGAAATTGAGATCTCTCTGAGCTAGTTGTTACAATCTGGTTCGCTTCGCCTGATGCTAAGGATACTCCTTCTGTTGCAAGACCTATGTTGTTCGTTGTTAATTCTGAGCTGTTTAGCAAATGAAAAAAGTCAATAGAAAAACTGGTTTCCATCAAAGGCACTAGAAAGGAAAAGGCTAAACCGAATAGCAAGAACCAGCGGTTAAACTGATGCATTTTTTTGTCTTCAAAAAGCAAATGGTAAGTTCCCAATACCAGTGCCAAACAAAGTCCTGATTTGATGAGGTATATAGCCATTATTTATTTTTTTTCTTTTTAATTTCTTGATCGATTACTTTGCGCAAAGCTTCTAGTTCTTCGGTTGACAAATCGGTAGCTCTTGTAAAAAAAGAAGCAAAGGTTGCGGCTGAGTTACCAAAGAATTTATTGATCAAAGCTCGAAAATGGCTGGAGAAATAATCTGACTTTGCAACCAATGGAAAGTATTCTCTTGATTTACCAACCGTCGTATAATCTATAAAACCTTTATCTTTCATTCTTTTTAGTAATGTAGCGATGGTGGTTGAAGCTGGCTTGGGATCTGGGTACTCCCCCATCACGTCTTTCATAACAGCTTTCTCCAACTTCCATAAATGCTGCATTAATT
>CALGLS010000422.1 GCA_937959375.1 uncultured Saprospiraceae bacterium | reverse complement strand
TTATAGTGATCTAAATCCGATGGGTGGTTCTCCTCAAATTTCAATTGATCCATTGACAGGACTGATTACTGGTACGCCAGATGTTCAAGGTCAATTTGTGGTTGGAATTTGTGTAGAAGAATACAGAAATGGAGAATTGATTGGAACGACGCAAAGAGATTTTCAATTCAACGTTTCATTTTGTGAACCACTGGTGACAGCAGATTTAGTAGGAGTTGATGCTGGAGATGCATTTGTCATTAATTCCTGTGTAGATTCTGTTATCTCAATTGTTAATACGAGTACGGATACAGCATTTATCGATTCCTACTTGTGGGAATTTCAAATTCCAGGAGGTGGAACTATACCTATGTCTGACAACACTAATAGAGATATAACTGTGAATTTTCCTGGTCCAGGTTATTACGAAGGTGTTATGATTTTAAATGAAGGGACACAATGTTCTGATTCTGCATTTATAGAAGTTACTATTTCGCCGCCAATTTTAGGAGCTTTTGAAGGAGTGTACGATACCTGTGTGGCTGGTCCAGTTGATTTCACTGACTTGACGGATCCCAATGGAGCCGTTTTAGAAACTTGGGAATGGGATTATGGTGACGGCAATACTTCAGATGAACCTAACCCAAGGTATCAATACGATGATCCAGGATTGTACGACGTGTCATTAACTGTAACAGATACTATTGGTTGTACTGATACAGTACTTGGAGATATTCTTTGGTTTCCAGCACCGAGAGCAATTATTTTTCAACCATCCGAGTCGGTTGGTTGTCCGCCATTGGATGTTCAATTTGAGAATTTATCATTCCCAATTGATTCAACCTATGATATAAGATGGACTTTTGGTGATGATTCTACGAGCTACGAGATCAGTCCAGACCACACTTATTTGATACCCGGAAACTTTGATATTTTTGTAGAAGTAACGTCACCGATAGGCTGTTATGAAAGTGCATTTTTTCCTAACTGGATCGATGTAGATTCATTACCGGTTGCTGATTTTTATTATACGCCTCCGAGTTATATTTCTAATTTTAACCCAACGGTAGAGTTTACAGATAACTCACGTAGAGCAGCTGCTTGGGATTGGCGATTTGGAGCTATCGATAGCACTATTGTGCAAAACCCAGTATTTACTTTTCCAGATACAGGACATGTAGATGTTCAATTAGCGATCACGCATTTTTATGGTTGTGTAGATACCATTGTAAAGACATTGGATGTGCAACCAAAGGTTACCTACTTCTTGCCAAACGCATTTACACCAAATAATGACACTAAGAATGATGAGTTCAAAGGTGGAGGTTATTTCCGTGGAATCAATAACTTTGAAATGACGATTTGGGATCGAAATGGTGGTATTGTTTTCGAAACAAACGATCCGAATGAAGGTTGGAACGGGCGAAAAAATAACACTGGTAAAGTGGCGCAAAATGGTGTTTACGTTTGTGTAGTTCGATACGTCGGTCCTAGAGGAGTGCCACATGAGGAGAAAGGGTTTGCTACCTTGATTCGATAAGTATAGTCCTAGCACTTACTTAATTCAAAATTGGAATATTAAAACCTGTCTGTGCTTACAGACAGGTTTTAGTTTTTTATAGAACTTGTTTAAGTATTCGAACAATGACCAAAGTGGTAGATGTAGAACCTAAGCTCACCTATTTTTTACTCAATGCCTTTACACCAAATATTGATACCAAAAATGATGAGTACAAAGGTGGAGGTTATTTTAGGGGAATCAATGATTTTGCAATGACGATTTGGGATAGATACAGTGGTATTGTTTTTCAAACCAATGATCCGAATGATGGCTGGAATGGCAAACACGAAAATAGAGGTAAAATGTCTCCCAATGGAGTGTATATTTGTATCGTAAGATATACGAGCCCAAGAGGCGTACCACAGGAGGAAAAAGGCTTTGCGACCCTAATTCAATAGCCTTTTTGATAAATTTTTCCACATTTTACATATTTAATACTTGGATATGGTTCTTGTAAATTTGCGTGATATTTTGCTATTTAATTGATTATCAACTATTTGATTGAAATGTAGCCTAGGTCACACAATAGTTTTAGCTTAAAACCTTGGAATAGCTGATTTACTTTTCGAATAAAAAACTTATCTTTGCACTCTTAAAATTAACACTCGTTTTAATAACCTTATAAATCAGACAATATGGATGCTATAAAATATATCCAGGAACAAGTCTCAAAGGAGCAAAATTACCCGGATTTCCGTCCAGGTGATAACGTAGTGATAAGTTACAAGATTGTTGAGGGTGCTAAAGAACGTATCCAGGCTTATCGAGGTGATGTTATCCAAATTAAAGGTACAGGTTCAACTAAGACCTTTACTGTAAGAAAGATTTCAAATGGAGTAGGCGTTGAGCGTGTATTTCCATTTGCATCTCCAGCTATCGTAGAATTGAAAGTACTTAAGCGTGGTAAAGTAAGAAGAGCTAAGTTGTACTACCTACGTGATCTAGTTGGTAAAAAAGCACGTATTAAAGAGCGTAAGCGCGCAACTGTAAAAAGTTAATCGAACTTCGCTTCAAAATAAAAAAGCCCTGATGTAAAACTTACGTCAGGGCTTTTTGTTTGTAGATTGAGCTGTCGACTTCGAGTGAACAGAAGTCAAGCAGACTTTGTACTGAGTTGAGTTTTATCTAAATTGTCATCCTGAGCGACGAAGGAGTCGAAGGATAGACAATAAAAGAAAGCGAAATTTCGAGCGATTATGAGAGTACTTGAGTTTGGCGATAAGCCGAGAAATCCACTTCTTATTAGAGATAGATTTATCGGCTCTATCTAACTGTACGTACTAGAAAGGATCGCTCGAAATTCCTCTTGTAGAAATGCTTATCCCTCGACTCTTTCGTCTTTCGGGATGACAAAGCATCAAATAGATGACTAACGATTTGTTTATTACCTTCGTGTTTAGACACAAAAGCTGATCTGTAAAATAGCAGTTGAATTCGAACTATATCAAAAAGTCAACAACTTCGTCGATAAAAAAAACACAAAACTAAAAAGTGCGCTACCTAATTCTCATCATTTTTCTACTCCTCTTTGATTCCTTCATCTTCCAGACCTTTGTCCCTTTGGCAGAAAATTGGTCAACACCAGTTCAGTACGTAGCGACTATTCTTTATTGGCTCTTTCCAGTTGCCTTATTAGGACTCATGGTTCTTGCTGGAAAACGAGAACAAAAGATATTGACCCTGAGTCAGTTTATCATTTTTCGGGCAACGATAATGATCGCCTACATTTCAAAATTATTGGTTGCAATTGTTTTGGGAATCAACGGTCTAATCTATTTGATTTCTATGTTGATCGCTCGATTGATTGGCCAAGAAGTTCCCTATGATAGTTCTTGGTGGATGATACGCATTGCACTTGTAATTGGTCTGTTTATATTTTCGGTTTTGTTGTATGGGATGCTGCGCAATCGATATCGCTATAAAGTATTTCGAGAAAAAGTAGAGATACCTGGTTTGCCACAAGCCTTGAAAGGATTTAAAATAATCCAAATTTCAGATATTCATGCTGGAAGCCTAACAGACAAAGCAGGTATTCAAAAAGGAATTGATCTGATTAATAAAGAATCAGCTGACCTAATTTGCTTTACCGGAGATCTAGTCAATAATGTAGCTGCCGAGATGGATGGCTTCGTTAGCCTATTCAAACAATTGAAATCAACATATGGTACCTACTCCGTCTTGGGTAATCACGACTACGGTGACTATGTTCGTTGGCCCGACCAAGCATCCAAGATGTTGAACTTTAAACAGATCATTGAAGTACACCGAGCACTAGGTTGGGAATTACTACTCAATGAAAACCGTACAATAAATGTGAATGACCACGAGATCGGAATCATCGGAGTTGAAAATTACTCAGCTCATCCGCGATTCTCCCGTTATGGGGATATGGAAAAGGCAGTAGATGGACTTGGTAAAGTTGACCTCAAACTATTGCTCTCTCACGACCCCAGTCACTGGGATGATGATGTACGCAAGCATTATCAAGATATTGATTTAACAATGAGTGGCCATACCCATGGAGGGCAGTTCGGAATTGAAATGGGGCGTTTTAAATGGAGTCCAGTTAGTCATTACTATAAGCAATGGATTGGCTTGTATCGAGAAGATGCACAATATATTTATGTCAATCGAGGTTTTGGTTTTCTAGGGTATCCAGGAAGAGTTGGAATACTACCTGAGATTACTGTTTTGGAATTGTGTTGACAATGAAAGAAGTGTCAAATCCGTATTCCTTCTCAAAAATATAAATTTTAGGACTAGACTTTAGGAATAATTTAACCAAGAATGCATAAATAATCCTTAATTTTAGCCAGAATCAAAAGTATGTGATAGATGAAAATTTTTAAGTGGACCAGCCTGTCTTTAATATTGATCTCTTCTGTTTTGCTGTTAATGTATTGCAAAACAGAAAACAAGCCTAAAAAGGAAAATACACCTCCTCCAGTAGATTATAATGCTATGCTTGAAGGGAATTGGGAATTGGCTACTGCTTATCGAAACAAAGAGAAAGTGGAATCACTGGCCAATACCAGCTTTCAATTTGATGGAAAAGAAACCATGGTCTCAAACTTTAACGCAACATCTGAAGAACAGACCAATACATATGAGGTTGAACGAAATATGATTAAACAAACCGGTCAATCTAAATTTACCTACCTCATCAAAACAGTCACAGACTCCACACTAACGCTAATCACCCGATACAGAGGCTACAATTTTGAACTTCAATTGACCAAATGGGCAGTTGATGAAGAAGGAAATTCAGTAGTTCAATAAATCAGCTTCCTGACATATACCTATATTTGGTCTTGTTTTAACTTTAGTTAAATGGTAAATTTACATTGAACTAAGGCACAAGGCTAGTTCAGAATTTCTTTGCATGAACGTTTTATTAAATAAGGCATCAAATACAAACACGTTGTAAGAACACCAGTCTGCCACCAAGCAGAATTCTAACCTATCCTAACGGGGCTAGGCAGGTTCTAATTCAAAAACGTGTTGACGCCACAAGATCATTCGACTATGAAAAAATCAATCCTCTTACTCTTCACACTGTTCACCTTATTTAGCAGCAATACCAAAGCCATAGATGCTAGTGTAGGTTACGCTTCTTTTAAAAGTACCGACTTTTCCTTTATCGAGGTTTATCTCAATATTCTTGGAACTACTGTTGAATACAGTACCACCGATAGTATCATGTATCAAGCTGCTGTAGATGTTTTGATTTTGATCAAACAGGATAGCAGTATCATACAATACGATAAGTATACCTTGAATGGACCAGTAACGAAGTTTACCAATGATTTTATGGATGTTCGTCGTTTCCCATTGCCAAATGGTGAGTACGTCCTTGAAGTTATTTTGATAGATGCCAACGCACCGGAAAATCGAGCGGCTTATGAAAAGACGATCAAGGTGAATTATAATAATGAGGGATTGTTGCAATCAGATATTCAATTGGTAGGAAAGTATCATAAGGAAACCTCGAATAGCATGTTTGTAAAAAACGGTTTATTTCTTGAGCCATTACCTTATAACTTTTACTACAAAGATGCGACACACCTTTACTTTTATCAGGAGCTATATAATTCTGACAAGGTGTTGAATGATTTGTTTTTAATGCGTTATACCATTGAAAAAATAAGTGGTAATGGGGATACAGAGCCAGTGATGTTGGGAAATAAAAAGCTTTCGCCAAAAGAGGTTAATGTTGTTTTAGTGAAAAAGGATATTACAAAACTGGCATCAGGGAATTATCAATTGGTGGTAGAAATTCAGAATAGGGAAGGAGAGGTACTGAGTACGAAATCAGTTCCGTTTCAACGGTCAAATCCATATTATCAAGAAGAAATTTTAGCGAGTACTGATATCGAAAAAGAGTTTGTGGCCGAATTAGATGCAGAGACTGTACGTTACAGCCTAAGAGCAATCGCTCCAATCGTATACGACAATAGTGTGGAAGTTTTGAACATGGTGATTCGAAAGAATGATCTTGAAGCACAGCGTCGTTACCTTTATTCTTTTTGGGGACGTATCAATACGGCCGATCCCAAATCAGCATATGACAAATACATGGAAGTTGCTCGTGCCGTTGACAAAAAATATCATTCTGCTTTTGGACATGGTTTTGAATCAGATCGAGGGCATACTTTTATGAAGTATGGAAAGCCTTCTGATATCGTTACGGTAGAGGATGAGCCATCTGCTCCTCCCTATGAAATTTGGATCTATGATGAGGTTCCAACAACTCCACCACAAGGCAACGTAAAGTTCTTGTTTTATAATCCTTCTCTTGCTGGAGGGAACTTTCAACTCCTACACTCGACTTGCATAGGTGAAACACAAAACCCACAATGGGAGGTGACACTTTACAGCAATGATACGCAATCTATGAATGGTACCGACTTTGATTCTAATACAGTAAACGATGGAATCAATCGAAGAGCTCGCGATTATTTCAATGACTTTTAGTCGAAAGTAAAGATCGGTAAGCAACTCGTGTAAAAGCTTACCGATCTTTACTTTTCAATATATTTTAATACCACCCGCAAATTATCCAATAAAAAATCCGCTTCCTTCTTTCCAAAACACATCGGTGGTTTGATTTTCAAAACATTGTGGAACGGCCCATCTGTACTCATCAAAATACCTCGTTCGCGCATGCAGTTGGCAATGTAACTGGCCTCTTCTTCAGCTGGTTCTAATGATTCCGAATTGGCTATTAATTCTATTCCTAAAAACAATCCATGACCGCGCACATCTCCAATAATTGGAAACTCTTTTTGTAGTTTTTTTAACTCAGATTTTAAATAATCTCCCGTCTCTTTTGCTCGTTTTTGTAAGCCCTCTTCTTGAACCGTTTTGAGTACTGCAGAGCCAATTGCGCAAGAGACTGGATTGCCTCCAAAGGTGTTGAAAAACTCCATGCCATTTGCGAAAGCAGCAGTTACTTCTTCAGTGCAAATGACTGCTGCAAGTGGATGCCCGTTACCAATTGGTTTGCCCAAGGTTACAATGTCTGGAACAACATTTTGTAATTCAAATCCCCAGAATGAATCACCAACACGACCGAATCCAACTTGGACTTCATCCGCAATGCATAGTCCTCCAGCAGCTCGCACATGTGCGTAAGCCGCCTCTAAATATCCATCCGGTAAAACAATTTGTCCACCACAACTTAGTATGCTTTCGCAAATAAATCCACCAATGTTTTTACCGGCTGCTTTTGCTTTTTGGATTGCTTTTAAAACGTGATCAGCATACAATTTTCCTGCAGTTTTTTGGTCTCTATATTTACCGCGAAAAGTATCTGGAATCGGAACAATATGCGTTTGAGGAGGATTGCCTTTACCTCCTTTTCCGTCAAATTTATAACTGCTAACGCCAATCGTTCGACTCGTATTTCCATGGTAACCTACCTCCACTGCGAGCATGTCTTTACTACCCGAAAATGTTTCTACCATCCTCATTGCCAGTTCGTTAGCCTCGCTACCGGAGTTAACGAAATGAACAACAGATAACTCAGTCGGAAAAGTGGCGAGCAGTTCTTCTGCGTAATTCACCAAGTTTTCATGAAGGTATCTAGTGTTGGTATTCAAAAGCGAAATTTGTTTTTGTGCTGCTTTTACAACCGCCAAATGTTGATGCCCAACATGCGCTACATTGTTGACGGTGTCGAGATAGCGACGACCTGTTGCGTCATACAAATATTGCTGGTATCCCCGAACCATATGAAGTGGTTCTTGATATGAAATGCTCAGACTTTTTCCAAGATGTTTTTTTCTGCTTTTTAGAATGCTATCGATTGATTTATGCTCAGGAAGTTTTTCAAAATTTGGAAATAGTAAAGTGGGGTCTGGGCAGATGCTCATCCATGTTTTGGCTTCACTTGGAAATGCAACGCCAGGGAAGTCTCCAAGGTTACCTAACAAATCCAACATGATTTGAAAATGCAAATGAGGAGGCCAATTACCATTCTCAGGAGCAGGTCCGATGGTCGCGAAGAGTTGTCCTTTTTCTATGATCATGCCCGTTTCGATGTCTTCAAGTGAAGCGCGACTTAAGTGACCATAAAGGGTGTAAAAAGTAAGCCTTTCATTGACGTGATGTTGTAAAATAATAGTGGGGCCATAGTCTCTGTCATTGTTGTTATCTTGAATGCTGTGAACGACTCCTCTCAGTGGTGCGTAGATTGGAGTACCCGCTTTTGACCAAACATCCATTCCTAGATGAACGGTTCGCCATTGTGGACCTGCATTTCCATTCACGAGATAGGCATCTGTGGTGTAAAATGGTCTGGTTTCGCCATAACCTCCAATTCCGATGTCTGCGTTTTTTTCTTCGAGTAGTTGATTGATTTTTTTTGAAAAATCAGGGATAGTTTCAAAGTTGCTATTGTGACCAAGTGCACTGCTCCCAACGCTAAGATCCAGCGCAGCGATTGTTTTATTTTCAAAATTGATGATGGGAGCTAAACTCGATTGATGACTTGAAAGCCATTCTTTGAAAACTGAGTTGGATGGACAAGCTTCCCAATCACATGCTGCTCGAAAAGTGTAATGTGCGAAGGCAGGTGAAATTTGTCGTAATTTTTTTAATAAATCCCAAGCAGGTTTTTCGCTAACCAGCAAATAGGGGTTGTCAGGCTCATTGTGTTTGTTCCAAGCGGCAGCAGAAACAGTAATCATTAATCGAGCAGCGATCATCGGGAATAAAACAGCTACCTCTTTTTCAACTAAAGGAAATTGATTGTGATAACCGCGAACGACCTGTGCAATGGCTTGCAATGGATCAGCTACGTACATGCCAGCATAGGCACTCGCGATGGCCAGTTCATTTATGGTTTGTGTAAACAATGCATCTCCAAAATCAATGACACCTGTTACTTTCGGATTTTTATAATGATGATTGACTAAAAAATTATGTTCATGCGCATCATTGTAGTTAACGCTTTTACGCAAAGTATCCAGATGGGGTAGGGCAGTTGTTTCAAAAAGTTGCCAAAAATAATCTGCAATTTCTAATGCCTCTTGGTCGTGAATATAGTTTCGGTATTTTTTAGAGTAAAGCGTTTGAGAAGGATCCCATTTGTAAAAACGATGAGCGGCAGGGTGATCAAAGTCAATCAAATTAGTGCTAAGCAATCCGCAAGTTTTACCCCAGTCTTGCAAAATTTCTTTATTTCTATATTTGACATCAGCGAGCATCGTTCCAGGAACCCATTTTTGAACGCGGAGGTAACGATCATTTTCTAAGGCAATGAATTCCTCATCTGATTTTGATAGAACAACCGTAGGCAAGTCGAGTTGAATTTCCTTTGTTGCCAAATGGTTCATAATCGCAGATTGAAATTGAATAATCTGTAGATCAGTGTTGGGGCGACTAATTTTAATGGTATAAGTTGCTCCTTTTTCAGTTTTTAGAAAGAAGTTGAAGTCTTCCTCGCCGGGCAGTTTTTTTAATTGGCCTTGAAAGCCATAATGTTCTAGGACGAGCTTTGAAGCTTCCGCTAAGCTTACAACTTGGTTTAAATCACTCATTGATCTTCAGAATTAAAATTCAAAAACCTGCATAATTTCTCCACCCATAATCAACATGTAAAATACGGATACCAAAGCTGGCGCTAAAAAAGAAACCAACATGCCATAAAAGTATGATTTAGGAACTTTAGAAGGTTCAATTTTTTCTACAATGATTGAAATGATGAGAATCGCTAGAAAGATGCCTGCGAAAATGACAGAGCATAACAAACCAGTGTATTCATCATAGAGCCAAAGTCCTAGATAAATCACACACTGAATTAGAAAGATTTCGATTGGTCGTATGGTAAACACTAAATTAATATTGATTAAGAGGAACAGTCAAATTTACTTATCTTTGAAGGAATTGCCGGTTATTAAAGAATTTATTTAACTGAAGTTGTTTAAAAACTTGTCTGGCTAGCCAGGTATATTTGAAAAGAAGCTTAGAAATGCTTCGTATCCACGAAGTAAACAGTGTTTTTTTGATCAGGCCGACGCTCCTTTTAATTATCTATAGCAGCGCTATAGATGTTCAAAAAGCGGAAGCGTTCAACGAAAAGATCATTTCGCAAGCATCTTTTGAGGTTTTAAACCACTTCAACTGCTCACTTCTAATTCCAAATTATCCAAAACTTAATATGAAATTATTAACATCCTTACTCTTGTGTCTTCTTAGTGCAACTATGATTGCTCAATCCTATAATGAAGGCGTTCTTTCACTACGTTTGCAACAGCTTGTAGATGAAGATCCTAATGAAAAACATTTAGTTTATGTACTACTGACTGACCACGTAGATGTGGATGCTTTAGAAGATAGCTTTGATGCAAGAAAAGTAAATCTTCAAGAACGGGCCTATGAACTGATTACCACTTTGCAGGCTAAGGCCGATGCAACACAACCGGCACTTATCGAAGATTTAAGACAATTGGATGGGCTTGATCCAAATTCCATTGCCCCATTTTGGGTAAACAATGCCATCTTTTTTCGGGCAAACCGATCGGCAATAGCAACAATCAGTCAACGTGATGATATCTATTGGATGGATATGAATGTAGAAAATGCGATCGAAGAATATGAAGAGGTAAGCTGTGCACTGCCTCCTTCTCCTGATGGAATTGAAAATGGATTGGCGGCGATTAACGCACCAGCACTTTGGCAGATGGGCTATACTGGTT
Organism: uncultured Saprospiraceae bacterium; assembly: GCA_937959375.1. Classification (GTDB taxonomy): domain Bacteria; phylum Bacteroidota; class Bacteroidia; order Chitinophagales; family Saprospiraceae; genus CALGLS01. The sequence continues at coordinate 2,633 of CALGLS010000422.1, read as the reverse complement.
ATGGAGGTAAAGCGTTTGGAGCAGATACGGGAATTGATCAATTTCATCCAGCTATCGTTTATAAATATGCGGGTTACTATCAACCGAATCGAGAGACTTGGGTTAACTTCGGTGTAACGGGGCAGATTCTTCAAAGCGATACTTTTCCTTCTCAATGTGGTGACCACGGTAATCATACATTAGGAACCATTCTAGGATTAGATCGAAATACAAATGATACCATCGGAGTCGCTTTCGGTTCGCTATGGATTGGAACTCGAATTCTTTGTGACGGTATCGGAACAGTTGATAATATTGCAGCTTTCCAATGGGCATTAAATCCTGATGGAGATGTAAATACGATTGACGATATGCCGCAGGTGATTAATAATTCGTGGTGGGATAGTAACAATACGTTACAAGGACAGGGGCAATGTACATCGATTTATATTGATATTGTTTCTGCATTGGAAGCGGCAGGTATTGCGAATATTTTTTCTGCAGGTAATAATGGAAGTGGAGCCTCAACGATCACCGCTCCAAAAAATATAAATACAGACACATTCAATATTTTTTGTGTTGCTGCACTTAATGGGAATATTTCTTCTTATCCGATTACGGGGTTCTCAAGCAGAGGTCCTTCGCTTTGTCCTGCACCTGCAGGTGGTTCGTTAGAAATAAAACCAGAGGTTGCAGCACCTGGAGAAAATGTTCGCTCTTGTGAATTAGATGGCGGGTATGGAAGTAAAAGTGGAACTTCAATGGCTGCTCCGCATGTTGCTGGAGCTGTGCTTTTGTTGCGTGAAGCCTTTCCTGAGATTACAGGTAAAGATGCTTTGCGAGCACTTTATCATAGTTGCCTAGATTTAGGAACTCCTGGAGAAGATAATAATTATGGTATGGGATTGATAGATGTGCTGGCAGCTTATAATTATTTATTAGATCAAGGTTTAACGGCAGTTCAGCCCCATGCGGTGAACGATGCGTTGTTGGTACACATCGAAAATAAACCAGTCCTCTGTGCGGAGGTATTTAGTAATAAAGTAACCATTGAAAATGCAGGTACCGATACCTTGACTTCTTTAGAGATTCACGTTTCTATTAGAGAAAATACGGTTGAGGTTGCTTCATTTGTAGATACCTGGACTGGTAGTTTAGCGAATCTTGAGCGAGAAGAAATAACTGTTGAAGGAGCAAGCTTAGAAGATGGAGATTATGAGGTGGTGATTACTTTGGCAAACCCAAATGGGGTAGCTGATGAAAAACCGTTAAACAATGTTGGAAAATCTTTTTTCCAGCGAACGATGATCGAACCTTATACCGTTTCGGTTCAAGGAGTTGACTCTGTTGGGACCTGCGAATTTGGACGTTCATTATTGTACTGTGATTTTAATGGTTTAGGATCTATTTCTTGGTATAGTTCTGAAACTAGTGAAACAGAATTAGGAATTGGAAATTACTATCTAACTCCGGCCTTGAGTTTTGAAGAGACTTATTATGCAGAAGTTCGGACTTCTGAATTTGGAGGGAAAGAAACCTATGATTTAGAACAAACAGAAATTCCAGACAACAATGATGGTCGTTTGATTTTTAATAGTTCAGAAGCTTTTTTACTAAGATCAGTCAAAATTTATTCGGAGACTGCAGGTCCTAGAATGTTCTCTTTGTCTGATGCGGCGCAAACTTGGTCAATTGATAAATTAGTAGATGTTTCAGCTACAGGAGAGCAGCGCGTCATTCTGAATATGGAAGTTCCTGATGAGAATAACCTTCGTTTTGGAATTGCTGCTGGACAGCGATTACCATATAGTACTGATGCATCTTATCCTTACGATTTAGGTGGCGTTGGAATTATTTATTCTTCTTCAGGTAACAGTATGCCATCTAGTACTTACTATGGATTTTATGATTGGGAAATTCAACGCTTTGAAGCTTGTGAACGTATTCCAGTTGTAGCTTCAGTGGTGGGAGTTGACCAAGCACCTGAGGCTGATTTTTCTCCTTCTGAAACAATTGTTAATTTACAAGCTGGAGGTGATGTAGCCTTTACCGATGAATCTGCTGACGCACTTTCATGGTATTGGGATTTTGGTGACGGAACGACTAGTACGGAACAAAACCCAAATCATATTTACACAGAAGTTGGAAGTTATTTAGTGACACTTACTGTAGTTGGTTCGGAAGGATGTTCTGATACCAATATAGAAACGATTGCAGTTGTTGATATAGTCATTGTAAATGTTGACACACCGGGAGATCTAAGTGGACAAGTAGAGTTGTATCCTAATCCAACTTCAGAACTGTTACAGATTGCGTTTAATCTAGACAGAACCTATGATTTAGATATTGAGGTTTATGACGTCTTCGGACAACTATTAAGATCAATTCCTACTAACCAATATTACCAAGAGCAAATGACACTAGATGTGAGTGAGCTACCTACTGGTTTGTATTATGTGGTGTTTGAATCGGAAGGGGTGAAGACTCCTTTTAAGGTGGTGGTGGATTAAGTTGGAAGTGGGAAGTGGGAAGTTCCATCAAACGTGTAGCGAACTAGGATGTTGAATACTGAATCGTTGAATACTGAATATTGATTTAGTGAAAACTGAAAAACCATTCAAAATTCAACGATTGATTATTCAACGATTCAACAT
>CALGLS010000421.1 GCA_937959375.1 uncultured Saprospiraceae bacterium | reverse complement strand
ATTTTCATAATAGAAGCGACCACATCGAGATGCTCACTTTGAATTAAGGTAATTTGTCGCTTTCCACTTTTTCCTGTATAGTGATCTCCTTCTAATCCGCTCTCTCTTGTCAACAGCACCTCATTCACCTCCTCCAATGCTGCTCTACGAATCGATCGAATTCCGATCCAATCAATTGTACCTACCTGAGGCATGGTTGCAAATAATTTTTTCATCTCCATAGTTACCATCTAAAAATTAAGTTACATAAGTGCTTAGCATTTCTTAGCGCGATCTCCTGTAAAAGGTTTTCCATCTACCGTTACCAATTGATCCAATCGAATCTCAGTACCAGTTTCCAATTGCAGATATTCTACTTTTTCTCTACTATAAACATTTTTTATCAGGACCTCCTGCAACGTTTTCTCTTTTCCAGAGTCCATATATACGATAACCGTTTTTTGTTTATGCATGGCCAGTATTTCTAACTCATCATAGAGATCACAATTGATGGGGATATATTTTTCTTCTTTCATAAGTAAAAAGGTCCTAGATGATTTTATTTGGTTAAAATATGGCCTGTATAACGTTTACTAAACTTCAAAAGTTTAGTAAACGTCCACTCATTCCAAACGTTTACCAAATGAAACCACTTAGCACCATTAAGAAAAGTTCTTCGACAAAATAATGAAATTAACTCAGTTGTTAAACATACTTTACTATTTTAGACATGGAAGTTATTTAAACGCAAAATACTTTGAGAAGTTTATATCATCAAAATACAAAATCATGATTCGTCTTTTAACACTCTTTATCGCATGTTTTTTATTTAGCGCTTGCAATCAGGCACAGCAAATTCCCCTAGCGAAAGAAAAGAAAGTACCAGCAGTAAACGTACAAAAAGGTCCTGATTATTCTGTGGCCATAGAACAAAGTAGATTGCTTTCGCAAAAAACATTGAAAAACAACAAATTGCCTGGCATTGCAGTTGCCGTTTCAGTAAAAGGTAAAATGGTTTGGCAAGAAGGTTTTGGCTATGCAGATATTTCAGAAAATATTGCAGTTGATCCGTCGCTATCAAAATTTAGAGTTGGAAGTATTTCCAAGCCTTTTACGGCTACGGCTCTTGGTCTGCTATTTGAGCAAAACAAACTCGACTTTGATGCCCCAGTTCAAAAGTACGTGACTTATTTTCCCAAGAAAAAATATTCGTTGAGTGTACGACAGGTAGCTGGACATATTGGAGGAATTCGACATTATCAGGGAGATGAATTCATGAGTAACGAGTTTTATGATTCTGTCAAAAAAAGTCTTGGTATTTTTCAAGATGATCCGTTGTTGTTTGAACCAGGTTTGAAAATGTCATATAGCAGTTATGGTTGGAATCTAATGAGTGCTGTTGTGGAGGGCGCAAGTGGTGAATCTTTTTTAGTGTATATGAACAAGTATGTTTTTGATCCATTGAATATGGAAAATACTCGTGCAGATATTAATCATGAAAAAACAGCTAATCGCGTGGTGTTTTATGAATTAAAAAACAACAAAATTGAAGTGGCTCCAGTCGTAGACAATAGTTACAAATGGGCTGGTGGAGGCTTCCTTTCTTCTGCTGAAGATGTGGTCAAATTTGGGAATGCACATTTGCAAAAGCGCATCCTATCAGAAACAACAATTCAGGAATTGTGGAAACCACTAACAACAAATGATGGCAAATCAACAAACTATGGAATCGGTTGGCGAAAAGGTGAAGACAAAAAAGGACGCCTTTGGATGGGACACAGTGGCGGTTCTATAGGAGGCACTTCTATGTTGATGCTTTATCCAGAACAAGAAATGGTGGTTGTAGTACTTTGCAATATGTCTAGCGCTAAAATGGATCAACTACCATTTCGAGTGGCAGAACAATTTCTAAGTATTGAATAAAACCTTTAGTACAAACACTTACTTTCTCTTTTTGGCGAAAGCCAAGTCAAAAGAAAAAGCCCGAACCTTGTATGACCAACGTTCGGGCTTTCGCTAATAGGTATTTGCCTTAATTCTAGTTACCTAAAATCAGAGGTAGTCCTCCGTTCTCTTGTCCACCTACAATGACTACTTTAGAGTTTGGAGATTGAGCTAATTCTAGTGTTGCTTCAATTCCTTTATCTTGTAGAATCTTATCGGTCAAGGAAGCGTTCAAAATTCTATTCGCATCCGCTTTCGCTTGTGCTTCAATAATTTTACGTTCCGCTTCTTTACGTTCTCTGTCTAGCTTAAACTCATATTGGAAAGACATCTGCTCTTCCTCTAGTTTTTGTTCAATCGCTTCTTTCAGTTTTGCTGGCAAAGCAACTTCACGAATCAAAACAGCATCTAAGTCCAAATACTTTTTAGCTACACTTTCAGAAGTACGTTGAAAGATTTCATCTTGGATGGCCTCCCGTTTAGTTGAGTATAATTCTTCTGGAAGATATTTACCGATCACTTCACGAGTAGCCGACCGTATCTCTGGTTTGATGATTCGCTCCAAATACCCCGGTCCTACTTCGTTGTGCAAATAACCAATCTGTTCTGCAAGTGGCTGATAACGGTAAGATAATTCCACTGCAATCGTCAAACCATTCTTGGATAGTACTGACATTTGCTCAAAAGCTTCCTGTACACGTACATCATATACGATCATCCGGTTCCATGGAGCAATCACATGAAATCCCTGTCCATATACTTTGTCTTTTTGAAGACCGCCTCCAAATCGCTTAAAGAGCAATGCTCTTTCCCCTGGATCAATGGTAATAAATAAACTGTTAGATAGACCAATAATGAAGATTAGCGCGAAAAACGCCAATATAGCCATGGTCATTAACTTTCCTTGTTTCATGATATTTTTAATTTTAGTTGAAATTGTTACTAGTTGTAAAAGTAATGTCTATAAAATAAGACTTCTTCTCTCTAAACAAGTAACAATATAATAGTATGTTAGTTGTTATTTTTCTATAAACTAATTGGTTTTCCAGACAAGTACCTGAATTAATCTTTTCAACCACCAAGCTCATTCCTGTAAAAGTAACATATTTTATCTTAATTGGCCTTGATGATTCCTAAATTACAAACTATAAAAACCAAGAAGTTGTTTAAAATTAATAATTTTGCCTAAGTACTTGTAGCTCTTTTGTAGCTCTTTTGCATCTTTTCTCAAACACATAAGCTTAATGCACATCACAAAGACAAAAATTACGCACTGCTTTCTATTGCTTCTTATTCCCTTTTTTCTTTTTGCTCAAGAAGCACCTAAGTTAAAGTTTTTACAGCCCTCTGATACGCTAAATAAAAAGCGTTTTTGGCTGGCGGCAGCAAGTGGCGCCACTGTCTACACGGCTACAGTGATTGGGCTCAACGAAGCTTGGTATTCTGATTTTCCTCGTTCCAGTTTTCACTTATTCAATGATGCTGGCGAATGGGAGGACATGGACAAAATAGGGCATACCTATACCACCTACTTCGAAAGTCGTTGGTCTTTTCAAGCAGCTTGTTGGACAGGCATGCCTCGACGCAGAGCTATGTGGCTGGGAGCAGGCCTGGGTATGATGTACCAAATGACGGTTGAAGTTTTTGATGGCTTTTCAGAAAAATGGGGATTCTCCACTCATGATATTGCCTTTAATACTTTGGGGGCGCTAACTTTTGTTGGGCAAGAAATGGCTTGGCAGGAACAACGAATTTCACTTAAATTTTCTTCTGTTCCACGAAGCTATCCTGACTTTGTTGTCACTTCTCAAGATGGACAAAACACCACTACACTAAATACTCGAGCAGATAATCTTTACGGAAAATCTATCGTAGAACGCATTCTCAAAGATTACAACTCACAAACCTACTGGGCTTCTGTCAATGTCGCTTCTTTTATTCCACATGACAATCATAAGTTTCCAAAATGGCTCAACGTCGCCGTTGGTTACGGAGCTGAGAATATGTTTGGTGGTTTTGAAAACAGTTGGACCGACGGTGAAATTGAGTATGTCTTAGATACAGACCTCTACCCGCGTTATCGTCAATTCTTCTTATCCCCTGACATTGATTTTACAAAAATAAAAACAGACCGTCCTTTCTTAAAAACGCTGTTCTTTTTTCTCAATACGATTAAGATTCCTGCTCCGGCTATGGAGGTGAATACGGCTGGTGGGCTTCGGTGGCATTGGCTTAAATAATGAGACCGCCTTCGGCTGTCAGATCGCTGCGCTGAGAGATCGTCGTTTGCTTCGCTCCGACTGAGAGATCGCCGCTAGGCGGCTGAGAGACTGCACTCGAACGCGATACACAATCGTGCAGAGCCGCGATAGAAGAAAAGTCTCTCAGCGTAGCGATCTCTCAGTGGTGGCAGCGCCGCCACGATCTGACAGCATAGCGATCTCTCAGCCGAAGGCGATCTCATTCCCACGTTCGAGTGCAGTCCCTCAGCGTAGCGATCTCTCAGTGGTGGCAGCGCCGCCACGATCTCTCAGCATAGCGATCTCTCAGACGAAGGCGATCTCATTCCCACGTTCGAGTGCAGTCCCTCAGCGTAGCGATCTCTCAGCGAAGCGGTCTCTCAGCGAAGCGACCTCACCAAAACACATTATAAAAACATTGCTATTAAATTCAATTATATTTGATTTTATTGCTATTTTTGTTCGACAAGCATACTGTACCCACTTAACTAACATAGATGAGAAAACGACTACTACACGTCCTTACTCTCCTATTGCTATTTTCTAACATAGGTTTTTCACAACTAGCGCCGCATGCTAATTGTGGTCAAGATAACTATGTCCGTAGTACACAAAACGCTTCTTCTCTTGCTTCTTTCAATGAAATTTATCAGCGGGCTGTTGCCCAAACAAGTGGAGCCAAAACCCGTGATTTTGAGATTTATCAAATTCCTGTGGTTGTTCACGTTGTGTATAGCAATGCAGATGAATACATTTCTGAAGAGCGAATCAACGAACAATTAGTACAACTCAATAAGGACTTTCGCCGACTCAATGAAGATGCAGAAAAAGTACGTATCGAATTTGAAGAAGTGGTTGGTGATCCCGGAATAGAATTTCAACTCGCTAAAATTAATTGGATTAGTACAGATACAATATTTAAGCTTGACTTCGATATCAGTACCTTGACCTATAATTTTCCAGACCATGTAAAGTCTACTGCACTTGGAGGAAGCGATCCTTGGGACACTCGTGAGTTTCTCAATATTTGGGTTTGTCCAATTGTTGGTGATTTGATTTTTGGCTATGCTTATCCACCTTCTCAGCTTGACAATTGGCCCATTGAGTCGAAGGCACCTTCTGCTGATGTTGACGGTATCGTAATCAACTATAAAGCGTTTGGTGGACCGCCACCTGTTTTTAGCACCAATACAAATGATCGAGTCATTCTCAAAGGACGTACGCTTACACATGAGGTTGGTCATTACCTTGGTCTTCGTCATCCTTGGGGTGACAGTGAGATTGGTGTCTACCAATGTTTTCTTGATGATGGTTTATCAGACACTCCAAGCATGAAAGATCCAAGTTTCGATAGCTGCGATTTAACTAAAAACACTTGTGGCGATGTTTTCAATGACTTACCCGACATGATTGAAAATTTCATGGATTTTTCTGAGCATGATTGCCAAAATAGTTTTACCAACCAACAAATCGATGTGATGCGTTTTGTCCTAAAAAAACATCGACGGGCACTTCGAGTCAAAACACTACAAGTGAAAAGTGGAAGTCGTGCATTGACTTATCCAAATCCAACAGATGGCATTGTGAAGGTTGTTCTAAAAAAAGACAATGATACTGACTACCAGATACGTGTGACAAATGTACTAAGTCATTCTTTTGTGGTTCCTATTACACATTACGAAGGCCCGATGAGAAGTTACAAAGTTGACTTGAGTGGTTTAACGCCGGGTGTATATTTTGTTAAGTTTATTGGAGAGCAGCATCGGTTTACGGAGCGGATTGTTTTGAGGTAGAGGTGGGAAATTAGAGTTAGAGTGGCAGTTAGAGTTCCAGTGAAGTAGAAGTCGGAATGAAAGTTCAAACTCAAACTCAAACTCAAACTCAATTGCCCTAATTCGTAGGTCTGCATCTGTTGGATATTCCTATTCCTATTAACTCAGCTCAGGAATTACTTTGCTTCGCGATGCATACGTCTCTTCGAGCCGCACAGGCTTACTGATCTTTAGGCCTTCGTAACTTGGGACTCGCATATCGCGGGAACATTCTAATTCTAACTCTTCCGCTTCTTCCACTTCCGTATCAAACCCGGCCCATACCACAGCCACACTCCTGACGACAACAAGAGTACCAAACCAAATCCCAATAGGTTCATCGAAATGAGTTTGAATAAATCGCTGATAATGGAGCCATCGTGAATAGACTCAATCCAATCTGAATTACGTTGGGCAACGGAAAGCACTTTGCCGCTCGAGCCATCTACTTGTACTTCCCAGTATTCATTTTCATAAAATACTTTTACGATTCCTTTTGAGGGACGTACGTCAAGTCGTGCGATTGGATTGTCTGTTTGTGTTGGATGCGTTTTGTAAAAATGCGTGGAGGCAATGTCTGCTAGTTCATGTATTGGCTTCCAATCCTGTAGCTCTTTGGATTCACCCTTTTGAGTACTAGGTTGAATGATGTCAAATTTCTTTTTCCAGGCAAGCATAACACCTGTTATAGAACTAATCAAAAGCAGCAAGGCTAATGAGAGGCCCAAGTATCGATGCCAAAGACGAAACGACCGAAGGCTCTTGATATATCTTTTGATGCGGTTCTTAGACATTTAGAATATTATCTGATTTTTATGTTCTATGGGTGTTAGAGGGTGGGGAGTTGGGAGTTGGAGATGGGAAGTCTCTCGTTAGGCGCGGCACCCACACTCGAGTAAACTTCCCACTTCCCACCTCCATCTTCCAACTCCAAACTCTTCCTTACGCTTGATGACGTTGCTCGCGCGCAGGCAATATCTTTCCACTTGCTTCACCAAAACCGATGCGTACTCCATCAGCATTAGCCCAACCGTGAATGCTCACGGTATCTCCGTCTTGAATAAACTTTCGCTGAGTTCCATCAGGCATTTCAACGGATTTCGTTCCTTGCCAAGAAATTTCCAGCATAGATCCATATGATCCAGGGTCAGGTCCACTAATTGTTCCGGATGCATACATGTCTCCAACTTTTATGTTGCAACCATTGACGGTGTGGTGTGCTAATTGTTGGCACATATTCCAATACATATATTTGAAGTTCGACTCAGAAACTGTTTTGGTTAAACCTTCTGGAGTCGTAATTCTAACTTCTAATTGTACATCATAATTTCTCTTGCCTTCTGACTTAAGGTATGGCAACACTTCTGGTTCTTGTTTTGGTCCGCTTACGCGAACAGATTCAAGTGCGTCTAAACTTACCACCCAAGGAGCAACTGTTGACGCGAAATTTTTACCCAAGAAAGGGCCAAGTGGCACATACTCCCATTTCTGAATATCACGTGCCGACCAATCATTGAAAAGTATTAAACCAAAAATATAATCTTCTGCATCTTTTACAGGAACAGGTTCTCCCAAAGGTGTTTCTTTTCCAATTACAAAACCCATCTCCAACTCAAAATCCAACAAACGACAAGGGCCATAAACTGGAGGTCCATCCGCAGGTTTTTGCTGCCCCATTGGTCGATGTATCGGTGTCCCCGAAACAACGATAGACGAAGCACGTCCATGATAACCAACAGGTAGATGGCGCCAGTTTGGCATTAAAGCATTTTCAATACCACGGAACATTATTCCTATATTCGTTGCATGCTCAATGCTTGAGTAAAAATCGGTGTAATCACCAACACGAATTGGCAACAGCATTTCTACTTCTGACATAGGTCGTAAAATATGGGCTGCCATTTCACGAGAGTTCCACTTATCAACATCAGCATCAAACAAATCAGATAAACGATCACGAACAGCTCTGGTTTTTTCTTTACCCAGTGCCATAAAATCGTTGATATATTGGTTATCAAAAACTGATTTCGGAATATCAAAGTCTGAGAAAAATCCAAGTTCAGAAATTCGAAGTAAGTCGATCACTCGATCTCCAAGTGCAGAACAGACGCGTGGTCCCTGCCCTTCTACCTTGTAAACACCGAAAGGTAAATTTTGAATTGGAAAATCAGTGTCTGCTGGAATATCTACCCAGGTTTTTATATTCGTATTGTTTGCTTTTATCATTTCAATATCTTTTTTGCGTAAGCTACAAAGTTAAGAATGCTACTGTAAAAATCGAATAATCTGCTATAAGTAATGTTCAGAACTAAGAGCATGTACAAATTTCCATTTAATTGCAAATCAATGTTTTATGAACCTCGCGTCCAATTTTAGAATTCAGTTAGCTCGCTAAACTCATTAAAAAATTGTTAGCGAGAACCATAAACTCTTGATTTTCATAGAAAACTAAATTTAAACATGCTCTAAGTACTTTGTCCTTGGACTAAATTAATTTCTAAACTTTTTTAATTTAAAACCTACACAAATATGGCTTATACTTTATTGAAAAACTTAAAAGACCCAGCGGTCCCTCCTGTAGTAAACACCAACAATAGCAACCCAATTTTCTATGATGAGGATAGGAGTATATTAAAAATGCAATCAGAGCCAGGTCTTGGAAGAGCTAATACTACCAAACGAATCATGAAGAGTTACACCGATAATGGTACTACGATAAACATTTATGTTGAAATAGGTATTATTGAATCCGCTGGAAATGAAATTTTTGCATTTGATAATGATGACAACATGGCCGCCTTGCCATGCCCTCCTTTAGATGACCCACCTGGTGGTAATTATATTAACCCATCGACATAGGGTTTCTAAGTAATCATTCAAACTAGTACGGACTCTGCTCAGACTGATTCTTTAGTATCCTCATTAATTGAAGGAAGAACTACTCCTACCCATTGGTAGCTGTAAACGTTCTATTTTTTCTCTAATGACAATAATTGCGACAGCCGTACTCATCACTATTTTGATCAATTACCTCAAGATTTTAAAACTTTGAACAGTCAGTACATCCAATACGTCAAACCAATAAAAAAACCTCCATGCAAAATAACATCCAAAACAAAACACCATTTCTAAAAAAGATCGAAAAGCAAATTCCTTTCATAAAAGATATCCAATCCAACATTCTTGAGCCACATAAAAAAGAACACCTTATGTGCTTGTTTATAAATTTCAGACCTGATCCAGATCCGACTCCATTTAGTTTTAAAGATGAGATGGAAAAATTTGAGCAAAGTTTAAAAAAATATAAAAATAGCGCCGCAATAAAAAAAGCACTAGGAAAACGACTGGCCTACATTTATACAAAAAAACAATTGAAAGAAAGATGGTTGGTTGAAGAGTTGAAATCAAACTCGAAACAACGTCGGCTCGCCCAGAATGAACTAGAAGACTACAAAAAAACAATTACAAGTAAATCAGGAAAAATAAAAGCCGGAGCAAATCCGAAGTTATCTAAGCTCCAACGTAAGTTCGACGATAAAAACAACTATGCAGGTCTTGAAAATGTTGATAAACTTCTAACAAAAATAGAAAAATGCAAAGAGTCTGAAATAGTCGAAAAAATAATCGAACTAATCGGCTCAAAAGCTAATTGCATTAAAGAATTAAGAATCTTGGAAAAAAAAGAAATTGTTGAAATTAAATCTAAAATAGTTGGTCAAAAAAAAATAAGAGCATGGATCAGCGAATTTGCAAACGAAGGATTTGGAGATATAAAAATCACCAATGCCTATGAGCAACTTGAGCAGGCTGAAAAAGAAAAAACAGCAAAAAAAGCAACATCGCATCATTCTTCTATGGTGACTAGCATTTATTTTACGAAAGCGCTATACGACGTATTGAGAATTGACGACCAGCCTGCAGATCCTTCATTCCAACGTGGATTAAACAATGCCCATAGTCCGATAAAACTAGATAGTCCAGAATTCAAAAAATCAGATAGTGGAAAATGGGCTAGCGGTCGTAAAAAAATTCATGCAATGATTCTTCTGGCTAGCAATGACGCCAAGCAATTGAAGTTTGCAAAAAGTTTACTAACCAATGAATTGAAAGGAGTTGGAGAAATTCTCTTTTATGAAAAAGGAAAAAAATTAAAAGACAACAGAGAACACTTTGGTTTCAAAGATGTCCGCCCTCGTGCTAAATCTGGTGCTTCTAATAGTCAACCTAGATACTTTGAATTTAATGCAAAACAAAAAAGATACGACACCATTCCTTCATTCGGAAAAACGAAAAAAGATAAAGTAGCATTCGAAGACAAATTGCGTTTAGTCTTAATTAAAGAAAAGGAGAAGAAGAAAGTGAAGAACCTGATTACAAAGAAGACAGAAACTTTCGAGCTTTTGGATGCAAACTGGAACTTGGATTCTTTTAACCCAAAAAAGGACAGATTTGGTAGCTACCTAGCCTTTGTTCGATTCGAGCAAAACATGAAGGAATTTCAAAAAATGAATAAGTCCCTCAAGGCAGGAGGAGTAAAAAAAATAGAACAGGTATTGGGTATAAAACAATCAAATGGAGCCCCATTAAAAGCATCACAATGCCCAATGAATGCCCATGTCAGAAAAGTAAACCCAACAAAAAAAATAAAGTTAAACGAAGCAGAAATCATTGATCATGAAAGAGACCCTGCATTAGAAGTAAACGGCACTGAAGGTTTTATCGACCCCAAGAAAAAACACATCGTGCGACGAGGTATTCCCTACAACTATCAAGAGAACGGAGATAGTTTAAGACCTGAAAATGAAAGCGGATTAGGACTTCTATTTATGAGTTTTCAAGCTAGCCTTAAGTATCAGTTTGACTATATGCTAAGAAAATGGTGTAATGATCCCAATTTCGCTGAGGAGAATACCGGAGTCGATGCTTTGATTGGTCAAAGCCAAACGGAACCTAAAAACAAGCTCGTTACTTACAGAGGTATGAAATATTTTTATGCACCTTCTATGCCATTATTGAAGAATCTGTACAAAGGAATAGGTCTTCCTCCTAGAACTTTTGAGCGAGGAAAAGGTTACTAATTACCAATCAGATACACCCAAGCAGGTAGCCAAGTTGTCAGTTAATTCAATTTGACTACCTGCTTAAAGCATTTATTTCCTATTTTGTGTCAAACCAATGGAATGTTTCTTTTATAATGGTTAACACAATTCGGGATACAAACTACTACTTACAAACCCTAGCGGTACTAATCCTCCTTTGCCTCAGTCAAAGGATTCAAGCCCAAGATGTCTTATTTTCATTTAACCAAATTACCGTAAAAGAAGGCCTCACCTCTCAAACAAATAATTACTATATCTTTCACGACTCCAATGATTTTATCTGGATTAGCTCCACTAATGGGGTCAATCGTTTTGATGGCACTACCATTACAAATGATCTAGAAAATAAAAATATCCAGAGTAGATTTTTTGAAGACAACGAAGGTAAAATCTGGTTTAGCTCCTACGATGCGATCTACCATTATGAAGGAAAGAGCAATACTTTTACACCCTTACAAATACATGACAAAGACAGCGTTTTAATCACTAGTAATTACCAACTATTACACTACGATACTTCCTCTAATGACTTTTGGATTCGAATCAGAAATAAACCAGAACTTTACAAGTACAATATAGGTACGGGACATTGCAGTCATCTAACAGTTCACATCGCTTCTTCTAATGCTCAAATTTCCGAGTCTAATAACAATGAAGAACGTTTCCTTGTTGATCCCTTAATCAAAGGTATCCGATACGCCATACTCTCTGACACACCAAGGGATACCATTCTGTTCCAAGATTATTTTATGCCTTCCTATTATTTGGAAAACGATACGAATCTTTGGATTGGATCCGATTCAACATTAATTCAATACGATTTAAAAAATAGTCGCATCAAATTTATCAAACAGTACCCTAGTCGTTTAATACCTTCTGTAAATGGAATTGTTGATCCCGGAGATGGGCGCTTAATTATATCTACTCCCGAGAATGGACTTTACTATCTAAATAAAAAAAACGGTGACATTCTTCATGCTATCTATTCTTATGAAGATGGCAAAGCGCATCTTATAAAACCAGTTTTTCGGATGCACTTAGATGCCGATAAAAATTTGTGGATTAGTTCAAATGGGAAAGGCATACTTTTTACCAATCTAAATAAAGGAAAAATAAAACGACGTTTACTGAACTACAATGGTAAAAAAGATAGAGACAACCATGTCAAGTCAATAACAGAAGATTCAAAGGGCAATCTATATTGCTTGACCGAAAACAATGTCGAAATCATTAATTTATACAATGGTTCAAAAAGACAACTCGAACGTCCTGACAGTCTACCGCTCAATTTTAAATCTTTCCATATATTTTGCGACAAAAGAAACGACAACATTTGGTACGCTACAATCATGGGATTATTTGTTAGTATTAGAGGAGAAGAATCCTTCAAAAAAGTATCTTCTAAAGCTTCTTTATACATTTATCAAACACCTGACTCGACCCTTCTTGTGTCTTCTTACGGATCAGGAATTTTTCAAATCAATTCAGAAAATGGATTGTTTTCATTAGAAAAACATTTCAATTTAACTGACACTTTGGGAGGTTACACTTTAACTTTTTGTGATTCAAAAAACAGACTTTTCTTGTCGAAAGGCCAAAACAGTATTTTGATCTATCAATATGCAGATGAGCAACTAATCCCGCTTGACACCATCCTATTTGATGGCTTTGTTCACGGATTAGTGGAAGATAAAAAGCGTGATAAATTATGGTTGGCTTCAGATCAGGGTTTGTATGAAATACAGGCCATTCGCCAAGATTCTTTTTCGTTCCAAAAGGACAACATCTTTCCGATTAATGTTGCCAATGGTTTGTTAATGGATGACCAGCATTACTTGTGGGTAAGCACCAACAAGGGGCTATTTCATTACTTTCCGCACCACCATGCTGACTCTATCCAACTGAAGCAGTATACGATTGAAGATGGTTTGCAATCCCTTGATTTTAGTTTTTGGTCTGCGCTAAAAACATCTACTGGAGAACTAACATTTGGAGGAGTGAATGGGCTTAATATATTTGATCCGTACAAAATTGACTCTTTGAACATTGAAGCCAATCCGACCATCACTCATATAGAAATCAACAACAAAGCCTTCCCTGATTATTTGGTTGATAGCGAAACAGGTGCCACCAATGTCAGTCATTTAGAAAAGCTAGTGCTAGAACACAATCAAAATGATTTGTACTTAAAAATCGCAGCTCTTGAATATAGCGCTCCTAGTTCTAATCAGTATGTTTTCAAAATGATTAACCAAAATAGTGGCGATACCATAGAAAACAGAAAAGACAATACCTTCCAATATCCGAACATGCAACCAGGCGCCTACCTGCTAAAATACAATGCCTCTAATTCTGATGGGATTTGGTTTGACAAAACGGAAAAGCAACTAGCAATTACCATCAAACCACCTTGGTGGAAAACGATTTGGGCTTACCTGTTTTACTTCCTTAGCGCTGCCGGAATCATTTATGCTTACTCGCGTTATCGGATTTCTTTGATTCAAAAAGAAGAAGCATTCAAACGCGAAGTTGCTGAATACAAACAGTTGGCTGCAGAAACAGAAACGGCTATTTTAAGACTACAGATGAATCCACATTTCATTTTTAATAGTATGAATTCGATAAGTAGCTACATTGACAAACAAGACATTCGTACAGCAAATAACTACCTCAATCGTTTTGCCAAATTAATGAGAATGGTTTTAAAATTTTCAGCAAAACCATTTATTGTCGTCTCAGACGAAATAGATTTGCTAGAGCAATACCTCCAAACGGAGTCTATGCGGTTTGAGAAAAAATTCACCTATGAGTTCAAATTAGAAGATGAATTTGACTCAGATGAGTACAGAATACCAACAATGATATTACAACCCTTTGTTGAAAATGCGATCTGGCATGGATTATCTAATAAAGAAGGCCAAGGAAAAATACTTGTTCGATTCTGGGAAGCCGAAGACAGCCTCTTCTGCAGCATTGAAGATAACGGTATTGGTCGAGAAGCCGCAGGTCAATTAAAGAAACAATCTTCAGAATATGAATCCAAAGCTTTGTCTATCACCAACAAACGATTTGACTTACTAGAAGCCAAAGACGGTAGAAAAGCTAGTTTTGAAATTCAAGACATTGAAGACGACCAAAAAAACATAAAAGGAACGAGAGTCCTTTTAAAATTTCCGTTTTTCTAAGTTCCCTTCTTCTCTAAAACTATTTGAACTCGAGTAGGCACACCTGTCTTAGTCTCTATTACCTTTGATATGAAACCCTCTTTATTCACCCTCAGCGTATAAGTACCCGATGCAAGATCTTGCAAATGAAAGAGACCTTCATCATTGGTTAGGATGGCAATATCTTGATACAAAGCTGGCCCTTTTTTTATCAAAACAACCGCATTCGCTATTGGCTGTCCAGCTGAGTTTATAACCTTTCCTTTAATTTCAGTATTATGGGACATTTCTAGATAACTTGTAATGATGAATGAAAAAGAAGCGACCTTTTAGTAAGATCGCCTCCGTGACATTTGGTTTCATGGGCTGTTTATAAAAACGTATTTCTCTATGCGTAATTTAGTATCTACTAATGTAAAACCCAATGATAGCTGACTTAGATTTGCTTAGAAAAATTGTTTTCATAATACCTTATTTATTACTTACAACTACAAATTAGGGTATTAAAAACTAAGCTACAATGCAATATTCATCAATGCTTGCTTTGAAACTAGGAATGTACGTTTTGAATCAATAAAGGGAATGTAATATTTAGAAACCCTTACCCTTAAAGAGAAACAAGCGAATTTCATAACGTTGTTTTATCAACTTAAAAGTAAATCATTTACGACTGGACATTTGCGGGGAAGCTGCCATTCCTTAAGGAGGCTGGGAGGCGCGAAAAAGGTAAAATGTCTAGTAGTCAAAGAAAATTACTTTCTTTCGACTTCTATTAGAAACTGCCTGACTAGCAAAGCGGATTTGCAACTAACTTCAATATTTTTTTTATCTTAGATGAATGGAAATGCAATAACAGGCATTTTAGAACAAAACAACACACCTCATTTAAACCAAACAAAATCACCACTATGCAATTCTGTCGTCTAGCTTTTGCGATCACACTGTTAATCATTTTCACCTTCCAACTCTCCGGGCAAATAACACTATCTTCCCAAGCAGAAGTAGATGCATGGGATCAGAGCATCACCGTATTGACAGAAGATGTAATCATTACGGGAAGCGACATCACCAATATTGATGCACTTTCAGGACTCACTGATATTGCTAGTGATCTAGATATAGAAGCAAATCCAAATTTAACCAGTATTGATGGACTATCTGGCCTTCTTGATGTCTCTGGCCGTCTCAACATTCAATCAAACAATGGGTTGACGGATATCGATGTATTTCAAGACCTCAGTGATTTTACTGGTATAATACAGCTTCAATTTAATGATGGACTGGAAGGCATTGATGGTTTCCTTGGTCTTACGAGTATTAGTGGTAGGCTTTCGCTTTGGAATAATGAGGGCTTGACGAATATTGATGGCCTTGCCAATGTTACTGATTTGTCTGGGCGAGTGCTCATAACGGGTAATGATGTACTGACGAGTATAGAAGGATTCGCGGGGCTCACTAGTTTTAGTGGTGAGATTGAGTTAACTCAAAACATTAGCTTAAGCAACATTGATGTATTTTCAAATATGACAGACCTTTCTGGTGTTCTTGAAATTAGGAATACGACTAGTATTACCAACATTGAAGCACTCTCAAATCTTACGGATGTCTCCGGCTCATTGATTTTAGACAACCTAGACGCAGTTACCGATATTGATCCGCTCTTAGGGCTCACGGATGTCACTGGAAATATCT
>CALGLS010000420.1 GCA_937959375.1 uncultured Saprospiraceae bacterium | reverse complement strand
AACTTGTTCAAGTTGTGGCACATGGGCTCATAAAGATACGTCTTGTCCATCGCCTTCGCTTCTCCTGCCACCACCTCCTTCATTGCCGTTTTCAGCTTTCGCTTAAAGACAGAATAGTCCACTGGCGGATTAAACTCATTCATATCAGCAGGCATGGGCTTGTAGCTCATTCGCTTTACCACATTAGACCCCAGATCCGTGATTGGCACAATCGCCACCTCACCTCCTGTGCAAGTCTCTAGTGGGAACAAAGAATTGATTTTCTTCAAATCTGTTTCCCAATTTTCCTGCAGTTTTTCAAAGTTCAATTGATCTGTATAATCTACAAATACATAGACTGAATTCGTTGACTCCGACTCACAAACTGATGAGCTACAAGAACCTAGTAATAACATTGTTACGATTCCTAAGAATAAAATTGATTTTAAATTTTTCATGATAATTTTTTATTTTGTTAGTTTAGTTTGGCTTTCGCCTAAAGAATTAGAATTTTCACTCGATTCGCGGTTGAACCCTACCTGATTCGGTAGGCAGGCATATAAGGCATATAAGGGCACATAAGGCTCGACTTTTGTTCCCGTCTGGCGAGCTTCTTTTGTGACTTTTGTGCCTGCCTAGCGAAGCTAGGGTTTAAAAAACGGTAGCTGGCGCATTAGAATTTTCATTCCATAGCAAACTCCCTCAGACACTCGCCCAAGGAATACATTTTTGCGAAAGCAATAAATGTATTGACCTCTGCGCTCTCATTCGTCTCACTACTACACGCGGGCAACTCCGCATCTATGCATCTCCGCGTTTCAATTATAAAAACCACGATCAAACCAGCTCACTAAAATCATCCTGCACAATGGCCTCCAACTCCTGCACCGGTACATGCATCACCTGACTAGAATCGCTCTTCCAATAAGCAGGTACAGTTTCCTGATCTGCACGGTTTCTACGATTACTAGAACGATAACGATTAATTGACTCGTGACAAAGCGAGTTCATGAAATCACCAAAGTTCGAGATGTGTACGATAAGGGAATTATGCAATTCCGTGATCATTAAGATCTTATCAAGCATATCCGTTACTGAGTTTGACTTTCCGTTGGTCAATTGCGACGATTTATTGCTCTTAGCAATTAAAGCGTTGAAGCGCTTGATCAAGGTTGGTCGCTCATAGTGGAAATTTTTATAGTGCTTCTCAAAATCATCGATGCTATCATGTGCTAAAAAACCTAGCACGACACCGATACCAATTAATAACACATTAAAAACTAGCGCCACTAAGAACTCACTGTTTCCAAAAGCATTGTTATACGACACGCTACTCATGATTTGAGTAAACGGAATCTCTTCACCAGCTTCTAGTGCTTCACGCATCAGGTCTTGTGCCTGAAAGAAAATGAAGCGGAACAATGAGATCAAAATAGAGAAAGAAGCTAAGACTGAAGTCATGAATAAAGCCCATAACTTATTGCTCAGTCCATCTTTCCATCGCTTGTAGAATTTGCCACACAGGTGCGACATAATCGGGATAGCGATCACCAATAGTATTCCTGCCATCATAGTAGGAACCGGCCCCAATCTAAATGCTTTGAATACGGTGTTGTTTAGTGGCAACTCCATAATACCTAAAGCGATAAGAACGGTGTAAATCAGCCATTGGTGCTTGAGCAAAAATTTGATCGCGTTCGTTTCGCCAGTTGGGCGATCGTGATCGATCTTTGCCTTTTGGAAATTGGTTTTTATATCAGACATTCTGTATAAAATACTTCCCTCATTGGTGTTGTACAATCGCTCTAGCATAGAACTGTAGCGAGCTTTTAGCTGCTGCACCAAACTCATTTCATTGCTAATTCGTGTACGATAGAGCGAACCATATTTGGTGATTAGCTCTCTTTCAAAGTCACTGCTAAAAACATCCCCGCCAGGAATATTTTGCAAACCCTCTTCCTCACCGACTTTACTAGCTTTTGCCAAAATCTCTTCGTGTTTACTTTCCACGAATCGATAGTCTAGGCTACCTGTGTCAGAGTTGATTAGATTTACTTCTGCATGTGACTGATTGATAATTTGCTTTAATTTTTCTTTCATTGTTTTGATTGTTTAAAAAGTGAATTTGTGAATAAATATACCTTTGGAAGATCCTCAAAAGAGCCCCCTCCCCGAGAGGAAAGAGCCTTATAGAGCGCCTGTTAGTTTTCATAGCAAACATTCCGTTGATGCATGGCAAAGCCAAGAGGCCAACGTGTTGTTTCAGCCCTAACAGGTGGAGTAAAGTCTTCAGGCTTCACTCTTTATTGCGTGTTTTAGAAGTTTGGAAGTGGAAGCTTATAACTAGAAGTTTCCCACTATTATGGAACTCCTCTTTAGTATAAACTTCTTACTTCCAAACCTCCTCAAACACTCCAACCGCATTAATTATTTATACCCCTATTATAGTTTTTTACTAAGCATAATTCAATTTTGCTCGATTAGAATTGTGAGAATATCGACGGAGGGAATGCTCAAAGCTCCTGTTGGAGGTAGGGAGTAGAAAGTGGGAGGTTTCCCTGATATGCGGTACACGGGACTATCTTATTAATGTATCATTCGATTAAAAAATCAAAATCAAAGTTTCAATCAAAATGTCCATTAACGTAGATACTCTAATTTAATGACAGTCAAGTCATCAGACTTTTAATAGTCTAACCTTAGTAGTGAAAATTTTGACTTTGATTCCCATTTTGATTTTGATTAAAACACTCTTTCTAGGATACTCCCTATTAGCGAAAGCCTGCGATCGAGTGAACTCCCCAACTCTAACTTCCCACTCCCAACCACTTTCATTCTGAGCGAAGTCGAAGCATCCCCCACCTCATTCATCATCAAAACTATACTACAGCTGACAAAGCTCAAGTTACAAGGGTAAAATCTCCCCGCTTTTTATTACATTTGTTACGCAGGGATTCCCCTCAATTTTAGAATTCTTAAAGAACTTCTTAGATAGAACTTAAATCAAATACTTATTATTTATGAAAAAAATTATACCCATTTTAGTTGTAGCCTTTTTCTGTTTAGGTCAACTAAACGCTCAGAGTTCTAAACTACTCAGAGATGTAAGCCTTTTAAAGCCAGCTCCAATGCCTGATAAAAGTGTAGAAACGCTTTTACTCAATCAGTCAACGACTCCTGCTGGCTCAGCCAACCAAGCTGCTTCTGCTGCTGCTATTCGAACAATCAAAAGCACCTTAGGATCAACCATTATGGATGTACAAACCTATGGTTCTACTCCTACTCGACTCATTAACTTTGGCAATGGTCAACTCTCTGCTATATGGATGACTGGAGTCAATTTCAATGATGGCTGGTCTGATCGTGGAACTGGTTACAATCAATTTGACGGTAACAACTGGGGCGCTGCGCCTAGCGAAAGACTTGAAGGTGACGTAAGAACTGGATTTCCTAGCTTTGCAGGAACGGGAAGTGGCACCGAGGCCATGTTTACCCACAAAACACCTGTACCTTATGAACACTACTCCTACACCAAGTCTTTTGGAGATACAGATTGGACTCAAGGAGCCATCCCTTCTAACACCCCAGCAGGTATGTTATGGCCAGTAGCTGCTGCTGATGCACAAAATGGCGATTACATTCATGTTATCGGTATTACTACAGATTCTGCATTTGGTGGTGTACGTTATGAAGGTATGAATCCACATTTACTATACTATCGATCACCTGACCAAGGTCAAACTTGGGATCAAATTGATATTATTATTCCTGGAATTGATAAATTTTTCTACGACGGAATTTCTGCACAAGGGTACGCTATTGATGCAAAAGACAACTATGTAGCTATCGGTATTTTTAATAGTTGGGGTGACCTAGCCGTTTTTAAATCAGATGATTATGGTTCCACTTGGGCAAAGCATGTCGTACTTGATTTCCCTGTAGACAGACACGACGATGCGAGTGATTATACCTTCGATGACTTATACAACTCTGATTTTAGTGGTCCTGATTCTTTGGCTATTTTCACAAATGATGAATCAGGTGCGGTCTTAATTGATAACAATGGACTAGTACATGTTTTCTTTGGTGAGATGTATGTTATTGATGAAACAGGTACTACTGGATATTCCTTCTATCCTGGATGGAGCGGTCTTCGCTATTGGAATGAAACCTTTGGTGTTGATTCTACTAATCTGATTGCTGATTTGGTAGACGTTAATGGAAATGACTCCCTTGATGTTGGTGCAAATGAATTTGGAACCTACTCTACTTGCTTGACCAGTCATCCAAGTGTAGGTATTGATGACGATAACAACATCTACCTCACTTACATGGGCTTAACAGAAGAGCACAGAAACATGACGCAAATGCAGCACTACCGCCATGTCTACTTAATTAAGTCAGAAGATGGTGGTGCAACTTGGACTGAACCATACGACATGATCAATGCGGATTTTTACGATCCTGAGTTTATTCCATTTTATGAAACTGCATTTCCAGCAATGGCACGTCACGTTGATGAAAACATTCACTTTATCTTCCAAGAAGATTTGTCACCTGGTATGGTTGCCTGGGGAGATGAAGACGCTCCAGAAGTAAGTAATATTATTTACTTCTCTGTAGATAAAGATGATTTTTCAAACGCTGTTCCAATCAGCACAGAAGATGTAGCTAGTGATCTTTTCGCTTTAAGCGTAACACCTAATCCTACTTCTGATAACTTCGTAATTAACTATGATTTAGCAACTGCTGGTACAGCTCAAATTGGTTTGTACAACTCAGTAGGAAAGTTATTAAAGGCGGTTGAAATCGATCAGCAATCTGCTGGTAGTTATCAATTACC
>CALGLS010000419.1 GCA_937959375.1 uncultured Saprospiraceae bacterium | reverse complement strand
CCCAATTCTTCTATTTCCTTTTGTTCATAATCATCTTTACAGCTATCGCAATTAATTCCTCTACTTCATTTATCAATTTTTTTCTTAATTCTAAATCTCCTAGATTTACGTGTGCTAATACCTTAAATGCAACTCTAGTTTCCTTTAGTTCTTTCACAACATTAGAAACCTTATAGACAAAATCTTTTATTGTATTAGTACCTTGTGCTTCACCATAATGTAGAGCCGAACTTCCAGCAGCCCTCAGTATTTGATCAAAGTAATATCTTCCAATATTGTTTTTTGGAAGTGTTTTACAAAAGTAAATCGACTCACCTGCGAACTTAACTAAGCGATCTTCATAATCAAATTTATTTCCTTTCATGATTTATTATTTGTTTAAAAAAATGGTTTACACCAATAAGAGTACTAAAGCCAGGAAATTCCATAAATTTTCTAAAAATTAATTTTACGCTAACATTTAAACCACTGATAAACAACAGTCTGTGCCTTGTATATTTATTTTTACGAAATGACAAAGTAAAAATTCAATCTCAATAGCAAACTCAAACTCAATGTGGCTCGTCTAGCGTAAGACACGCGAACCTGAGAACACTGAAATTGAACTTGTAATTGGACTTGTAATTCAAAACCTTTTGAAAATTCAAACTCAATAGCAAGCTCAAACTCAATGCGGCTCGTCTGGCGTAAGACCTGCGACTATAGGAAACACTGAAATTGTCATCGAATTTAAACTTGAAATTAAATTTATTCCTCGCCTCCCCAACCTTTCCCAACTTCTCAACGTGTATACTGTTGAAAGCAAAAAATATAAAGCTAAAACTAAAACACGTTCTGCAATGAAGACCAACTTAATCTTTAACCTACTGTATGGGCTATTCGCCTTTCTATTCGTCATTTCTTGTTCAAAAAAAGAAGATGACAATCCAAGACCTTTAAACGAAAATCCCGTTATTCTTTCGTCCCTTGAAGCCGGCCAACGGTCTTATTTCAGACGGTACCATCTGGAATGTGATACGGCACCCGGTTTTGAGTGGACTTCGGATACACTGGTACTAGAAGTTATTACTAAGGAGAACAAATTATATTTACAAGAGTCCTTAACACCCTCCTCTCCTATGTTTTTAGATGGTGCATTTCAGGAGCCAGTCCAGTATGAGATACTGCCTATTTCTGATGCTGTATTGCTTCCTGAGCGCGCCAACTCTGCCCTGTTTTTCTTTTATGCAAATGACACGCTACGCCTCAATCCTACTACAGATGTTACACTCACTCAGAATGCTTGTAAACTCCATCTAAATAATGATCCTTTTATCGGAAATGATATTGGATTTATTGCTGACCTGAGTTTTGGTGACATCAAACTACAAAATCAAACAGTCGTTTCATGCGAACCTTTTTTCAACCTTGATGCCTATCTGGTTTACGATGGAGATGCACTCATGATGAGTCATGTGGTCACTTTAGCCAGTGATCTTGGAGGGTATCAAACGGAAGAGGTTTATGGATGGTGTTTGATTCAATAAAATAAGATACATACTCGAAATAGTATTTAATACTAACTTCATGCAGATCAGAAATGTCGTCTTTTCATTAAGATGGCATTTCTCTTTTGTGGGAAGAAGAGGCGGGGAATGTCAGTTTCAGTGTTAGTTTCAGTTTCGCGTAGGGCGCGGTTGGATGAACTAAGTTTGAGTTTGATTTTTCTAATCCTTGCTTTTATTCAAAACCTACTTCACCGCCTCCACCACTCGCCTCACCTCATCTATATCAGTAAGCCAAATTGGCGCTTCAAAAAGAGCAGATCCATTTTTTGTGGGTGGGATAACTTTTTTAGCTGAAAGGTGAATTTCTTTTGCAGCAGTGAAGTCGGTAATTGCCTTAGCGTTTTCAGAGTTGACACCAGCACCAGGCATGATCGAGATGCGACCATCTGCTATTTCAATTAATTGTGCAATCACGTTTTTCCCTTCCCAGGCTGTTGCTGCCCCTCCAGAAGTAAGTATACGTTCGAAACCTAACTCAATGATTTGCTCCAATGCTTCTGATTTATTTTCTATTCGATCAAAGGCTCTGTGAAAAGTGAGTCGCATAGGATGCGCGATACGTGCTAAGTTTGCACAGGCTTTGGTATCTACTTTTCCATCTTCAGTTAAAACTCCAATCACAATACCATCCACCTTACATTCCTTACAAAAAAGAATGTTTCTACGCATCTGAGCAAGTTCGAGTGGATTGTAACAAAAATTTCCCGATCGAGGTCGAATAAGCACATAAACTGCTGTTTTCTTTCCATTTAAAGATTGATGCAGGGTATGGGTCGTCATTTGAATGGTAGCAGCATCAGGCGTTGTACCTCCTGCTTCTAGGTTGACACATAGTTCTATACGATCAGCACCACCTAATTGTGCATTTATGGCAGATTGAAAACTATTTGCACAAATTTCAACGTTCATATGTAAATATTAATTTAGCTGGGGTTAAGAGAGGTGTTCAAGTCTTTGGACAAAATTAGTGAAGATGTTTTAAAAACATTGCTTCAAATTTGTAAAAGACTAATAAAGCCATACATTTGTTTGAGCAGGTGTTTTGAACTGAACAGCTAAGATAACAGTTGTTTTAATAAAAATACTCCTTGCTACAGAATAGAGTTTTTAAACTAAAAATAAATCATGCGATCACAATTTTCAATTGCCCTCACACTTTTATTGCTTGTTGCTTGCAAGCAGGAACCAAAGACAAACTACGTTTCTCTTGATTTATTAAGTCATGGTATTCCTATTTCTATTATGGCTCCACCTGAACCAGATGTAAAAGTTACAGACTTGACGGTCATGAAAGATTTAACGATTAAGAAAGATCAGAATTACAACATTCAACTTTATGCTTCAAGTACCAATATCACTGATGCTACGCAACTAAAATCTGAGCGTTTGACTGAAGTCAAAAAGAATCCATTTTTCTCAAAAATTATTACGGATGAGTCACATGGTTTTATCTATGAAAAGATGGTGGACTCCATTCCTTCCTATTCCTTCAATTACGTTTACCTTCAAGGAGATCAGGAGTATATTTTCCAAACGGGACTTACCAGTATTTTCCAATTAGAAGATGTCCAGAACATGTACAATGCTGTAAAACAGAAAGGTAAATAATAAACAACTCTCCTTATATTTTATTTCGACTTTTGTCAAAATCAGAAAAGGCTCTTCAAAAATGAAGAGCCTTTTCTAAATTTAGTTTGTCACTCACAGGTGACTGGGGCTTTAAGCCTCGTTTAGAATTTCATAACTGAATAAACTAACGATGACCAAAAAAATGCTTAAAATGATCATGGGGAATTGGGTTTGGTTTCAAAATCTAGTTCTATTTTTCATTTAATATCTTGAGCATTTCTACTCAAATTACGTACAAAACTTCCAATAGTCCATCATTTTACTGAGGTTAAAGATAGAAATAGTAAATCCTTACATTTCTTTAATATACTTCTTTGTTTTCATATAAAAATAATCATTTCACAAGAGAACCTCAAGTAATAAGGGCCTTTTTAGACTTATTTGGTTATTATCTGTCAATAAAAAATGACTAACCTGATTTAAAACAGATTAGTCATTTATCTTATTATACAGCCTTAAAGTTAAGTCTGTAGATTTTTTGGTGATAATGAGCAATTACTCAATTATTGACCAAATTACTTCTTCTTCTTTGCTGTAGCCTTAGAGTAAAGCTTTGATACTGCAGACCAGTCAACAACATTAAAGAAAGCAGCAACATAGTCAGGACGCTTATTTTGATACTTCAAATAGTAAGCATGCTCCCAAACATCAAGACAAAGAATTGGAGTTCCTTTCTTATCCGCACAATCCATCAACGGATTATCTTGGTTAGGTGTAGAAGTAACGAAAAGTTTTCCTCGACTGCTTACACAAACCCAAGCCCAACCAGAACCAAAACGAGTTCCAGCAGCTGCTTTGAACTCTGCAATCATTTTGTCTAAACTACCAAAATCAGCATCTATTGCTTTTGCTAATTTTCCTTTTGGTTGTCCGCCTCCTTTTGGAGACATTACTTTCCAAAACATATTGTGGTTGTAGTAGCCACCACCATTGTTACGAACACCAGCGCCATGCTTGCTCGCGTTCTTCAGAATTTCTTCAATCTTTTTGCCTTTCAGCTTCGTTCCCTCAATTGCGGCATTCAATTTTGTAGTGTAACCGTTGTGGTGTTTTGTGTGATGAATTTTCATCGTTCTCTTGTCGATGTGTGGTTGTAACGCATCGTACTCGTAAGGTAGAGCAGGTAATTTAAAAGCCATAGTAAAGTTTTATTTTTAATTGATATTGAAAACAATGCTGCAAATATAATTAAAAAGTTGCAGTTTAAGATAGAACGTCCTAGCTACTGAAAAGTTCAGGTTTCGTTAAAAGGAAATGGGGACTGGAAAATTCTCCTTAACATGCGCCGCCTATAAGACGCGATTAAGGATATCAGACGTGGTAAGAACACATATGACCTTCTCACGTAAAAGGCACATAAGGAATTTATTTTCGATAAAATATTCCCGTTAGATTCTACATAAATAAAATCCTTAAATGACCTCTATACGATTAAGGGCTTATATGGTTCTTATATGTCTTATATGGTTCAAAATTTTTCCTACTTTTGCAGCATCAAATAAAAAATTATTCAACATGAAATACAGAAAAGAAAAAGATAGCATAGGCATTGTAAATGTTCCTGCCGATAAATATTGGGCAGCACAAACACAGCGTTCTACTGAAAACTTTAAAATTGCTGGCACTACCATGCCGATTGAAGTCATCAAGGCTTATGCAATTCTCAAAAAAGCAGCGGCACAAACCAACGCTGAATTAAAAGTATTGAGCAAAGCAAAATCCAACTTAATTGGAAAAGTTTGTGATGAGATCCTTGGCGGAAAACTCGACGACCAATTCCCACTTGTTGTTTGGCAAACAGGCTCTGGGACACAAACAAACATGAACGTCAATGAAGTAATTGCCAACCGAGCACACGTACTAAAAGGTGGCAAACTCAGTGATGCAAAAAAATCAATGCATCCCAATGATGATGTCAACAAATCGCAATCATCTAACGATACGTTTCCTACAGCCATGCACATCGCAGCATACAAAATGCTAATTGATGTGACGATCCCTGGTTTGAAAAAACTACGTGATACTTTGGCAAAAAAATCGAAGCAATACAAAGACGTGGTGAAGATTGGGCGTACCCACTTTATGGATGCAACTCCAGTTACCGTTGGGCAAGAATTATCTGGTTATGTTTCTCAACTTGACCATGGCATCGCTGCGATCAAGCATACATTAAAACATCTTTCAGAATTGGCACTAGGTGGTACTGCAGTTGGTACAGGATTAAACACGCCAAAAGGTTACTCTAAATTGGTAGCCAAGAAGATTGCAAAATTATCTGGTCTTCCTTTTGTAACTGCCAAAAACAAATTTGAAGCACTAGCTGCACACGACGCAATTGTTGAATCACATGGTGCATTAAAAACCGTAGCTGTTTCTCTAATGAAAATCGGAAACGATATTCGTATGCTCGCTTCTGGCCCTCGCTCTGGAATCGGTGAATTCATTATCCCTGCCAACGAACCAGGTTCTTCCATCATGCCGGGTAAGGTCAACCCTACTCAAGCCGAAGCACTAACGATGGCCTGTGCACAAGTAATGGGTAACGACGTAGCCATCAACATTGGTGGAGCTACTGGACACTTTGAGTTGAATGTCTTCAAGCCTATGATGATTTACAACTTCCTACTTTCTGCTAGATTGATTGGCGATGCAGCAACTAGTTTCAATGACAATTGTGCCAAAGGTCTTAAACCAAACAAAACGGTTATCAAGGAGATGCTCAATAATTCATCGATGTTGGTTACTGCTTTGAATACCAAA
>CALGLS010000418.1 GCA_937959375.1 uncultured Saprospiraceae bacterium | reverse complement strand
TAAAAACAAGGTGAAAAGGTTAAATGCTAAGAGCTAGAAAGGATTGAAATAGAGGAAGTATAAAACTAAAAGAGGTTAGGGGAGAGGCTGTGATTAAATATGCATCATCATCATCTCGTAATGTACCCATTAAACGATCCCATATCAGAAAGTAAAGGCCATAATTACCATTGAATTTTTCATGATGTAAATTATTCACAACAGAAGTGTTTATCTATCGACCAATCCACGTTTTTTGAAATCTTTTTGGCAAACTTTTTTTGATGCTGTAGCCAAAGGTCTTGGGTACACGCAGTCACTACCCTAAGTAACTGCGTGTATTTATTGTGCGAATCTACTTGTAGATTCTTAACTAAGAATTTATAGTATATCTAGAAGTGATCAAGATGGCAAATAATACGAATAACAAAAACGTAATAGCAAGAGAATCTTTATGCGCGATGTGAGCTACTAAAGCTGTAATTAGGAATAAACCAGCTCCTGCGTACGCCCATTCTTTTGCATACATTGGCATTTTGGGAACCAACAAAACAACTACTGCAATTGCTTTTAAGACGCCCAATTGTATTCTGAAAAAGTCTGGAAATCCGAGCTCCTTCAATCCATTAATAGTATCTTCACTAAAAAAGTAAGTATAGGAGCTTAGAAGTAAAAAGCCAGAAATTAATAAGGTTGATATCCAATAAATTGAGTTTGCCATTTATAAAAAATATTTTTTGACACGATTCACTAATAGGGTACCATCAGGATCAGCCTGCGTTTTTAAGCTACACATATTCTCCGCCCATTCTGAGGTACGTACACGCAATGGTGGGTTCTCAGTTTGTGCGACTTGTAAGATGACATCCGCTACTTCTTTTCCAGTTTGATATGGAGATACTTCCCCGCTTGTAGCTCTACTTTGAGCTCCCTCTAAATACTTTTGAAAAATAGGGGCATAATCACCTGTTGCCATTTCGCCTTTTTCATTCACTGTTTTTCCAATTGCATTATTCATGAATGCAGTTGCAATACCGCCGGGTTCAATCATTGAAAAATTAATTCCAAAGGGTGCCGATACATAAGTAGCTAGTGCCTCTGTGAATCCCTCTACTGCAAATTTTGCCCCGCAGTATAGTTCATTAAATGGTTGTCCGACAAGACCACCAACGGAAGTAACATTAATAATGTGTCCGGCTTTGGCTTCACGCATAAATGGCAATACTGCCTTTGTTGTTCTGATGACTCCTGTATAGTTAACATCTGTAACCCAGTCTATTTCTGCCTGTGATGATTGCTCTAATGTTTTTGCAAAACCAGCACCTGCATTATTAAGAAGCATGTCAATTTTACCGTCCTTTGAAATAATTGTGTTTACGGCGGCTTCAATTGAAGCATTATCCGTTACATCCAATTGGAGAATTTCAATGTCTAGATTCTCTTCAGCTATTTTCTCTTTCAGTGCGTTTGCTTTGTCTAAGTTTCTCATCGTTGCATAAACTTTGAAGCCTTTTTGTGCAAACAAGATAGAGGATTCAAATCCAACTCCTGTGGAGGTTCCTGTGATTAAAATATTTTTTTTCATTGTTACGTTTGATTTTTTGGAAAGAACGTTCATTCCAATTGTGGTTAAATTTTTTTTATTCCTTTAATCCGTCCCAAACCATTTTCAACTGATTGGTAAGCGAAAGTTTTCCTTTTCGGTCTTCTTGAAAGTATAGTCTAAGATATGATAGTATTGTACCGCCAATAAATTGCATTAATTCTTCGGTTTCGATATTTTTTATAACTCTTCTTTTTTTTCCACTTTCTATTAATTCCAGAACAATAGAAATGGCCTCAAAACCTTTCGCTTTACTTTCAATTGTAATAATGGGAGATGCTTGAAGTTGCTCCATAAATTTGAAATATTCAGGATGCTCTATAAAGAATTGTATGACCTTTGCGTAATATTCTTCAAATTGAGTTCGCAGAGATTCTTGGTCATTAAATGCTACAAATATGGTTTTCTCCTGGTTTTTTATAGATACGTATAGGGCATTGATTAGCACATTCTTATTGGGGAAATGATTGTAAATAGTTCCCATTCCAGTTCCCGCTTCTTTTGCAATAGCTGACATAGGAGTTGCATGAACTCCGTTTTTGGTCAGTAATCGCAATGCCGCTTCTAAAATGGCTTCTTTTTTAGACATGATGCAAATGTAGAGATTTGGAATGATTATTCCAATTTAGTCGTTTGTTTTTTCGTGTTAAGGCAGAACCTAAGTAAATTTGCAGTGGTAAGTAGTGCAAACTATGGAGTCGAATTTTGGACCACTAGCGGTTTTGTACCAATATTTGTGAAAGTGAGTTTGTACTTAATTGGCACTTGTTGGCAAAGAAAATATAAAACTTGTTCCTTTATTTAATTCGCTTTTCACTTGAATTTCGCAACCATGCATATCTAAAATGTTTTTCACTATTGTCAACCCTAGTCCAGCGCCTTTGCTACCCCTTGACTTTTCATAACGATCAAAAATCAATTGTTCTTTTTCTTTAGGAATGCCACTTCCTGTATCTGAAATTTCAACCTGTACCTGTTCTTTATTGTTTGACAAACAGACACTGATTTCGCCATTAGGTGGAGTGAATTTTAATGCATTGTCCATTAAGTTTTGAATCACTCGTTCAATTAATATTACATCTGCATAAACCACCGGAATGCCTTCCTGGCAATTCATTTTAATTTGAATTTTTTTCTTTTGTGCAATAATTTGATAACGAGCGAAAGTATCTTTTACTAAATCTCTTAATTGGAAAGATTCTTTAATGGGTTCTATTTGTTTAGCTTCTAATTTTGAGTATTCAAATAACTGTTCAATCAATTGTTCTAAACGATTGGCACTACTTAGTACGATGTTTAAATATTTGGTTTGATCTGCTTCATTTGTTTTTCCTATTCGCATTAACAAAGTTTCTACATAACCATTCATTACGGTAATTGGAGTTCTTAAGTCATGAGAAATGTTCGCTATTAATTCTTTTTTTGCAATGGAAAGTGCTTTTAATTGTTTTTTCTGTGCGTTCTTTTTTACAATAGCAAGTGATAGTAACATAATAGTAATCAATGCCAATAAGCTAATTGTTGCAATAGTGATAATTGATTTAATTCGCACATTAGCAGCATCTATCTCTTGCCTCTTTTGCATCTTAGTTAATTGAATTTCATATTCTTGTTTGGCAGCAAGATTGTGAATCTTCTCAGACAATTCTTCTTTGTGTAAAGAGTCTGATAGTGACTTATATTTTTCGTGAAAGAGTAGAGCTGATTTATAATCACCCAAACTTTGAGACGCTTTGTAAAGACAATCACAAGCTTTTTGAGACAATAGGGGATGGGTCTTAGCTTTGTCTAAAGCAATTTGACACCATTGCTTACCTTCGACAAAATTATTCATGGCAACATGACAAATTCCAATGGCAAGCTCGGTATTCATCGTTTGATAACTATTCTTGGTTGTTTTAGAAAGTTCAAGTGCTTTTTCAAAAAAGTTTAAAGCCTTTTTATAGTCCTCACCTTTTTCTCTATGGATATGGCCAATGGCTAAATAAATTTCAGCTGTCTGCATTACTGATCGGTCGATCTGATCAACAATTTTTAAAGCCTTTTCAAAATAATTTAGGGCAGAATCAAAATCTTCTTTATCTGCATATATCTCGCCCATTTGAGTATACAGCCAACACACTTCTGCCTTATTCTTTTGTTGCTCAAAGATGTTCAATCCTTTTAAATAAAAGGAGATAGCCAGTTCATTATTATCGAGACTTGCGTAAAGAAAGCCTAGGGCATTATAAATTCTACCTTCATTAAATTGATCGCCTTTTGATTTTGCTAATTCCAACGCACGTTCAAAGCTTTGAATCGCTTGATGATGTTTAATGGATTTGTTGGCGTAGTATGAGCCCATTCCTGTTAAAGCATTAATCAAAAGGGTAGTGTCAGAAATTGAGTTTTCCATCTCGATAGCTTTTAAGAAAAACTTCTCAGCTTGTGGATGGTTGCCAAACATATCATATCCCCAGCCCAACTTTAAGCAAGCTTGAGCGATCCCATTATTGTTTTCTAATTCACTGTAAAGATCAAATGCTCTTTTGTAATTGCTTATGGTGTTGGTAGAATCTCCTAGGCGATACCAGTAGTAACCAAGGGTGAGTACGGACTTAGCTTCCATGTCTTTTAAGTCCTCTTCTTTCGCAATTTTTAGTGCCGTTTCAATTTTCTCTAAAGCTTCTTTTTTCCTTCCAGCTTCTAAATATAATTTTCCGAGCAGCTTATTAAATTTAGCGCTATTTTTTTTATCCTGATTTTTTGTGGCGATTTGAAGACCATCTTCTGCAAATTTAATCGAAAGATCAAAGTCGGAATACGATAATTGAGTTGATATTTCATATAAAAGAGCTACCTGTTTTTTAGCATCTGTTGTGCTTTTTAACTCTTCTTGTAATTGATCTACGCTAGGGGAGTGATTAGCAAATATTTGCGTGGAGATTAATAGGAGAAATAATAATATATATAATTTACTTAAAATCAATTACATTGTGATATTTTGAGAGTTGATGTTGTAAGAATAGTTTGATTTTAGTGTATGAAGTTGTTTAAAAAGTATGTTCAGAATCGAAGATAAAAGCTTGATTGTCAAGACGAAGCTCATTTATTTTTTCGTAGCCTTAGCTACGGGGAATATAAATAGCTGAAGTATTGGCGATCAATGGTTTATCTGCAAGATT
>CALGLS010000417.1 GCA_937959375.1 uncultured Saprospiraceae bacterium | reverse complement strand
TCAAAAACTAAAATTCAGATACAGAAAATCTGGGATGACAAATTTTGAAAAAAGTCCCCATTGGACATCACTGTTGACATTCTTAACCGAAAGAAAGAAATCATAACTTGCCTCGGTTGAGATGGATAAGCGAGAATTAATTTGAAATTGGAGACCACACATTGGGCCACCTCCAACGAGCAACTCCGTTTCACTAGCATCAGCACCTCCAAATCGATCATATAATAAACTGGTTTTAAAATCGCCACCGTAATAGACACGCCAACGTTTTGCAAAATCGGTAAACCGTTCCTGACCAAAACGAAAATTCAAATCAACATTAGAATCGGTACCATTTATCTTTTCTTCAACTGCGAAATTACCTCCAAATCCAAAACGGAAATAGCCTTTCTTATTTTTCTTTTTATAAACAAGAAAGTAATCTATCGGAGTAAAACTAGAGGAAGAAGTAAAATTAAATATTTGGCCAATCAGGGCTGTTGTGTTAATCCCAATTTGTTGTTCATGAGATGTACCTTCTAGTTGTTCTTGAGCTTGTATTTGTAAACTGCAAATTAAGGTAGCAAAAAGTAGTAAGCATTTTTTCATTGTGAATTTTGTTGAGAGTGATTTGTTGTTGTTGTTGAGTTCGTACTTCTCTACGAAGAAATAGGAATTCTTTTTTTTTGAACTGCCCTTCAAAAATTACTAAAGACCTTCGGCAATAGAAATTAAATCTAGAAATGAGGAACGATAGGCATACGGATCAAAAGTTGCAGCATCTTGCGCCCATATTTTTGTTTGTTCATACGTCGCTGCCCCGTAATAATCTGAATCACGAAGTAGCATTCCATATGCTGCAACAGAAGCAGCAAAACGCATATTTTCAGAAGCCTCTTCAAAAGGAGTAGAACCATTAAAAACATTGAGGTCCGTTTCAATGCTAAAACTCTCCTCTGGTAATTTGTATCGAAATAATATTTCAACAGCAGCGCCTGTAGTACTTGGAAAATCTTGAGGTATTAATTCATAGAGTGCTGTAATACTTTGGTTGGCACCAATTTCACCAGCGTCAACCTCATCGTCTACAAAGTCCTCTTCAGCAAGTAATCTATTTTCATAACCGATCAAACGATATTCTTTGATATGACTGGGATTGAAATTAATCTGCACCTTTACATCTTTACCTACTGTATGAAACTTTTTAAACTCATGAATAAATACTTTTTCAGCTTGAGCAATATTGTCGATATACTCATAGGTACCATTACCATTGTTAGCAACTTGCTCCATTATTCCATCTTTCAAATTACCAGCCCCCACACCAACAACCGTTAGAAATACTCCTAGCTCTCTTTTCTCTTCTATTAATGAAACCAACTCATCTTGACTACTAAGCCCTACATTAAAATCTCCATCAGTAGCAAGAATAACACGGTTATTCCCACCAGCAATAAAATTAGCTTCTGCTATCTCATAAGCCGTTACAATAGCCGCACCACCTGCGGTACTTCCACCTGCCTCTAATTGGCTTAATGCTTCTTTGATCGTCTCTGTTTCGTTGCCTGATGTAGCAGGTAAAGCAGTTGCCACTGCACCTGAGTAAGTAACAATTGCAACCTTGTCAGCTGCAGTTAATTGATCCGCAAAAACTTTGAAGCTTTCCTTTAGCAAGTCCAATTTATTTTCTGCCCTCATCGAGCCACTAACATCAATAAGCAATACATAATTGGTTGCGGGTAATTCAGCTGTTGGAATATCTTTTCCCTGGATCCCTATACGCAGCAGTTTGTGCTCACTATTCCAGGGACAAGAACTGATTTCTCCATTTAATGCGATAGGATGCTGACCATCAGGTTGCTCATAATTAAAAGGAAAATAATTGATGAGCTCTTCTGTTCTTATTGCTCCAGCAGGAGGTAACTCAGCATCATTTAAAAACCGACGAACATTGGAGTAAGACGCTCCATCCGCATCTACAGAAAAGGTAGATGTCGAGGTTTCATCAACTGAAATAAAAGCGTTTTCTTCTAGGTCATTATAGCCTTCTGCTTGGTAACTAAAACTTTTTCCTGTCGACCCAAAAGAGTCAAAGGCTGCATTAGAATCACCTAAGAAGGATGTAGAATCATCAGAAGATTTTGAGCAACTCGAAAGGCAAAACAATACGATAGTGAATGAAAATATAAAGCATAGTTTAGTTAACAAGAACTTTTTCATAGCTGGTGTTATTTTTTGGATGTTATTAAAACGAGTTTTATGAGGCTAAACAGAATTCAATATTCGACCTACACCTACCAACACGTGTTTTATGCATTAGAGGTTGCCTGCTCTTAATTATTCACTATTCTCGTCTGTTATCAATCGAGTTGAAATGAAGTCTTTTATTTGACTACTGTTGATTTGCTAGTGTTTGTTGTTGGAGAGTTTTTAGTTGGGAGGGGAATGGAAGTTTAAGCGTTAGGTTGGTAGCTTAGATAAGAGGTGTGCGTTTTAGTAGGCTTTATTTTAGGGGAGGTATAAAACGCAAAAAGGCGCATCAAAAATGATGCGCCCTTGCGGTCTGG
>CALGLS010000416.1 GCA_937959375.1 uncultured Saprospiraceae bacterium | reverse complement strand
TCCCTCTACTCCACAACTACCCGCTTATTAGCAAGACCTTTATCCGTTTGGATATTAAGGATGTAAATACCAGGACTCAAGTTGTTGACAGGAATGCTAGTACTCGTTTGATCGAGTTTATGTGTTGCAACTTTTTGGCCTAATGAGTTAAAAATATTTACCTGCTCACCGATAAGATCAGTTAGCTCAATATTAATATTTTCTGTTGCAGGATTTGGAAATACAGACACTTGGTTGGCAAGTGAATTATCTATTACAGAAGTAGGTTTGTTCTCGTTTATGAATATTACTTTAGCCGGTTTGATATCTAAACTTATTGGAACAATGTTGCCTTGTTGGTTAATCACCTTGGCGCCAAAGATTGGAACACTGAAAGGAATAGTTCTTTCAGAGCGGCCATCAATAACGTCAATAATAATACTGAAGCTAACCGTCGCAACACGACCGTAACCACTAACAACTTGACTATTCAGTCGAGTAATTGCGAAGTCAGCCTGTTGGTTACTTCTTAGATCTTGATCGTAAGCAATTACTTCATTTTGACCACCAATAAAACAATTGTCGTTATAGTTTATCATTACGCCTTCTGTTGCTTCAGTTAGCGTAGAGTCGTAATCTAAAAAAAGCGCCATACCGTAAATGTCTTCCATTGGAACATCAGCGCTTCCGACAACGATCCCTGCATTTAGTGTCACGATATTCTCTGTATCTTCATTGATGAAAATAGTATCAACTTCAAAGTCAAGTGAAATTCTAGGACCAGTGCTGCTGGTGTAGTCCACTCCTTTTTCCATCGGAGAATAGTGGTGTATGATTGGAGTGATATCTTGGTAATCAATAATTCCATTTCCATCGCTATCAAAGTGCTTATAGTTAACACCGCTGGCTGTTGATTCCTCCCAGTCTAAAGCCATTTGACCAACCCATTCCATTGGAGTAGCGTTTACACGTTCAGGTCCCGTCTTGCCAAATCCCATACCAATCGACATCAAGTCATATAAATCCGCTTTTCCGTTTTTGTCAGCATCTCCAGGGAATACACAGTCAGTACTTAAGCATGGATTTACGGAGGTGTTTGTAGTATTGATCGTTTGTCCATAAGCCACTGAAGTGAACGAAAATAATGCAATCACAAGGCCGATAAGGATTTGATGCGTTGTTCGGAGGTGGAAAAATTTTTTCATAATAAAGGACTTTTAAAGGTGTAAATAACGACGGAAAATTAGACTCACTATTTAGTGCGAGGAATTGCCACATTCCAAAAATGCGAAATATTAAGAGTAATTCAAAAGACACAAATGCCTTTTTGTTCCACCATAAAATACGATATTAATTGTCTAATGGTTTGGTTTACAGTAGATTATTTTGCAAAATTGATTAATTTTTACATTTTTCTTACCTTTCTACCCTTAATCAGACCATAATTTTATGCTAAGTGACAAGTTAACTCGCCTATTGGCTTCCTTCTCAAGACCTGAAATGACTAGGTTTAGAAAGTACTTGGTATCTCCATTTTTCAATGAAAATGAGCACCTAGTTCGTCTTTTCGATCTTGTTGATGTGGCTTTGTCTAAGGTAAAACCATCGAAGGAAGAAGAAGTTTTGAACTTGGGAAAAAAGGAGGTTTGGGAAAAACTGTTTGACTTAGCTCCTTATAAAGATGCACGATTAAGAAGACTTTGTTCTGATCTGACTCGAGAGGCCATGCGTTTTTTGGCCTATACAGAGTTAGAACGTAATCCAATTGATGAACAAGTTTATTTGCTAAAGGTTTTGAACCAGTCACCATTGACTAAGCACTTTACGGGTGTTGTGCGGCAAGCAGGCGAGTATCAGAAGAAGGAAGGATTTGAAAATAGCGATTATCATTTTGCTCGTTATGAAATCGAGAATCAATGCCAACTGCATTCCGATATCAAAGCTACGAAAGGTTATAGTCCAGATAATATCGGTCGAGGTGATTATCATTTAGATTGTTTTTATTTGATCAATAAACTTCGACACTATAGTGAATTGTTGGTGTGGAAGAATGAACGTGCAATTGATGTTGAATTGAACCTACCTCCAAACTTTTTGAAGTATGTTGAAAATAGCGTTTACTTTGATGTTCCTGCTATTGCGATACACTACAGGATGGTACGTGCGTTTTTAAATCTGGATGAAGAAGAACATTTCTTTGAGTTGAAAAAATTATTGGGAATGCATAGTTCACGTTTCAACAAAGAGGAGCTAAGTAGCATGTATCTTACGGCTCAAAATTATTGTGCTTTTCAAGGTAATTTAGGTAGACTGAAATTCTATAAAGAACTTTTTGAACTGTATAAAATCTTGATTGAGAAAGATATACTTTTGTCCAACGGAGAGATCGCTCCAGGGAATTATAAAAACATTATAACAATAGGCTTGAAAGTAGATGAACCCGAATGGGTTGAAAAATTCATTAAAGAATACACCGATACCTTGCCAAAAGAAAGTCAGGATAATGAGTTGAGTTATAATCTAGCAAAAGTATATTTTCATCAGAAGAAATATGGAAAAGTAATCGAGCAATTGCGAGATGCAGAGTATAGCAGTTTGAGATATGGATTTGGCGGACGGTTGATGCTTTTGGAAACCTACTATGAGTTAAGAGAAGAGACTGCGCTGTATAGTTTAATTGATAGTTTTAGGATTTTCCTTCATCGGAATCAAGCAATATCCCGTGATGTTCGTCAACAATATTTAAACATCTTGCGCTTTATTAAAAAATTAGCAGCTACTTCACGGTACAATAAATCCGGTCTTCCGAAAGTGAAAAAACAAATTATGGATTGTAAAATTTTGGGTGCCAAGAAATGGCTGTTGGAGAAGGTGGCGGAGTTGGAATGATCCTTGGATTTCGCTCAGGATGACAATGTAGTAGCTTGGGAGTTGGCAACATTGTCATTCTGAGCAAGCCTGTCTACTCGGCGCAGCCAGGTAGAGTCGAAGAATTACTCCGCAACAAAAGTATCTCGCCGAATAGCACAAACGCCAAAATACCCCAAACCACCATTGCTAATGTTCGTAGGTAAATTCGATGACTCTTCATCAAATGTACTGCCTTGCCATTCCGTTTCCATCACAAGCGCACGAAGGTAATTTGCAAAGCCATCATTTAATCCATACTTCGTAATAACGACTTGGCTACCTACCGGAAATTTAACCACCTTTGGTTGGGATTTGAACACTTCATTTACATCAATCGTTTTGAACGTATAGAAAATTTGCTTGGCAGTATTGGGTTGTTCATTACTAATGGAGGACCAATCAATATCGATTTCGTACATAGCCTGTTCCACTGTAGAGTAAAGTGGTGGTGTTGATGTCAGTACTAAATTTATGCTGTCATTGGTAAGTTGAAAAGTAGGAGCACCAAACGGAAAGACCTGAACCATAGCATTCGTGGCAGTATAAATTTCCTCCTCTAATTCAATCACAAGTTCATAAGTAGTTCCCGGTTGTGCAGCACCAGCTTGTGGGAGTTGGTAAGTGCCAGCTTGGTCTGGATCTTCAAGAAACGGGAAGTCAATTAACCCATTATTGATAGACACGATTGCTCCTGTAACAGGTTCTGCGATACCATTGATATCGTCAAATGAACGAGACAGTTTAATCTCCTGCCTTTCTTGCTTGTTTGTAATAATAGCTTCGACGACCAGCTTTCCATTATCTCCAGTTTGATAATCCCAATTCGTTGGCTCTTCACAAGCTTGAAAAAGAAATAGCAAACAAAAAGCATGCAGCACTAGTATAATTCGTTTTGTTCTCATCGTTTAAAAGTATAAGTCAGTGAAGGAAAAAATCGAAGCAAATCAGTTTGGGTTGCCGTTAGTTGTTCTTCAGCGAGTAGGTTGGCTTGTACGATTGGACGAGCATCTCCGTTTTCAGTTTTATTGAAATTGACGTCTACAATGTTTTTGTGCGCGAATACATTATAGAGCGAAAAGGTCAAGTTGTGTTGGAATTTGGCTTTCGGATTTTTATTTAAAATAAATTTAAACGCAATATCTACACGGTTGTAGTTAGGGAGTCGGTCATTGTGTTTTTTATCATAAATAGGAACCGTTCGACCGTTAAAGTTATAAAAGCCTGTAGGGGAAGAAAAAGTAGATCCAGTATACCAAGTCCAATAAGTAGAAAATAAAATTCTACGTTTTAATCCATAATTCAATAGAATTGAAAAGTCGTGCGGTCGATCCTGAAAAGCAGGATAAGCACGCCCCTCGTTCACGTCTGGTGTTTTTCGGATCGCTCTAGAGTAAGTGTAATTGAGCCAACCGTTTAGTCGACCAATTTTCTTTTTTAGCATCAGCTCTAGTCCATATGATTGCATGGTTCCAAATCGAAGTTCTCCTTCTACTAAGGGATTTAACAAGGTATTGGCATGGTCCGCATAGTCGATTTGATTGTTCATGTTTTTGTAATAAGTTTCAGCACTTAGCTCAAGCTGTTTTTTCGGGAAATGCTGCGCATAACTTAAGGAAACCTGATGTGCCGATTGCGGTTTTATATTGGGCCCGCTCGGGAGCCAAATTTCAAGTGCTGTAAAAGGAGAAGTGGAATTAGTAATCAGTTGCACATTTTGATTGTATCTGCCATAACTTAATTTGAGCGACGAAGTATTACTGGTCTTATATTGTAATTGAAGGCGTGGGTCAAAATGAACATAACTTTGATAAACTTTTTCAGTCGTATTTACCGAGTCGATAACTTGGTAGTTTTCATCAAAATTGAAATAAGTATTGGGGCCTAGGTTTTCCCAAGTGGCAGTACGAAATCCAGCGTTCAGTGTCCACTGGTTACCCCATTTGAATTCGTGGTTTGCATACAAGACCGTTTCACGCGTTTTGTCCTGTTGTATTTTTGGAAATAAGGAAGTAAAGTTTTCTCCGCTAACTCCTCCCGGATTGAAGGTGAAACCATTAAATTCAATTCCAAATTTTGAAGTTTGATTATTGCGGTGGTAATAAGTGAAATCTGATTTGAGACTACCTCGTCCAATACTCGAATCCCAACGATTGCCGCCGTTGGAAATTCTATAATTGTAATTGCCAGAATAAAGAATCGTATTTGAA
Source organism: uncultured Saprospiraceae bacterium (assembly GCA_937959375.1). Taxonomy (GTDB): domain Bacteria; phylum Bacteroidota; class Bacteroidia; order Chitinophagales; family Saprospiraceae; genus CALGLS01. Next base: position 873 of record CALGLS010000416.1, on the reverse strand, counting down.
AAAAGACGTTCCCCGAAAATGTGATTCCATCTGATAGTTGAAGCGACGTTTCGCCAACCTAAAAATCCATTGTTACTTAAAGCACCCGTATTTTGAAAACGATCATCCGCTACAAACAAGGTTAGGTATAGTCTATTTTTTTTATTGATTTTATAATTCCACTTAAGGTTGAAATCGCTAAACCCTAGGTCAGCCTTAGGTGATCTATTCCTATAAATCCACTTGAAATTTGATGCTCGTAAAGAAACGAAATAAGAACTGCGCTCTTTTTTTATCGGACCTTCCAAGGATATACGCGATACCAAAGGATTGTATGCGCCATTGACTTCCGTCTTGTTTAGATTACCATCTTTTGTTCGAATATCGATAACCGATGAAAGCCGATCTCCAAGATGAACGGGAATGTCGCTTTTATAAACTTGGATACTTTTGGTAAAGTCAGGAACGATCACCGAATAAAAACCAAAGAGATGTGATGGATTGTAAATCGGTGCATCATCAATGATGATAAGGTTCTGATCTTTGTGACCACCCCGTACAAAAAAGAAAGCTGAACCATCGCTGTGTGATTTGATTCCGGGTAGGGATTGTAAACCTCGAATCAGTCCGGATTCACCACCAAATTCTGGCATGTTGTTGAGGTCATCGGGATTGAGATCCATGCTGCTACTTTGCTGGTTTTGCAAACTTTCTAACGAAAGACTTTCAATCGTTACCGTTACTAAATCCATGCTGGCTGCCTGTAGCGGAATATCTTGTTTTTGATTTTTAATCAAATTGATGACCATCTGTTGCGCTTGAAAACCTACATATGAAACTAATAAGGTATGATCGCCTTTTGGTAATTGCAAGGCGTAAAAACCAAAGCTATTG
>CALGLS010000415.1 GCA_937959375.1 uncultured Saprospiraceae bacterium | reverse complement strand
CCAGGATTACCAATATCATCAGATGCCATAAGCAGTATAGGTAATGTTTTTTATCTAGGCGTTTTAGAACCCAATGCAACTGCTTTTTCTTATGGTACTTATTACGGTGCATCCGATCACGTAGATGGTGGTACCAGTCGTTTTGATAAAAGTGGAACCGTCTACCAAGGGGTTTGTTCTTGTAATCAAGGTGGTGAAAATAATGTGTTAAATACCACTCCTGATGCTTGGGCTACGACCCAAACGACTGCCTGTGATGTGGGTGTTTTCAAAATTGATTTTGATATCGAAACCGTTACTGCTGCTGCTCAGGCAATACCTGGTACTAGTGGATGCGCTCCTTTTGATGTTGACTTTATTTATACTGGTCAGGATGCAACTTCATGGGAATGGGATTTTGACGACAACACGCCTATTTCTAATTTAGAAGATCCTTCACACGTATTTATTGAAGATGGAACTTACATCGTACGACTGATCGCAAGTTCTCAAAATACTTGTAACCTCACCGATACCTTTTACATCCAAATAGATGTACTAGAAAATCAAAACACTTCTCAAACTGTACCACTTTGTACCGGATCAGAAACAGTTTATCTCGATGCATCCGTCACCAATGGTTCATATGTTTGGCAAGATGGTTCTACCTCTTCATTGTATAGCACAAATCAACCAGGAATTTATTATGTCGAAGTTTCCATTCCCGGTTGCTCTCGGGTAGATACCTTCCATGTAGTGCCGGCATCTGACATAACCGTTGATCTTGGAAACGATATTCAAATATGTGATCAACCCTCAGTTACCCTCGATGGTAATACCTTTGGTGCAAACGGTTACGAGTGGTCCAATGGCTCAAATAATGCTTCTATCAATGTAAGTAACAGTGGCTCTTATTGGCTAAACATTACTGATGATGTAGGTTGTGTTACTTCAGATACCGTGAATGTAATGATTGGAGTTACCCCCAACATTGAATTAGGTCAGTTCGATATTTTATGCGATGGTGAGTCAGTTATCTTAGATCCCAATCCTGATAATAACGATGTCGATTATGTTTGGCAAGATCAATCAACTGAACCAACCTTTACCGTTACTGGACCTGGTACCTACTTTGTGACTGTTGCGAATAACGGCTGTCCAACCTCTGATCAGGTAACGGTTGAGTATTACGAAATTCCGGATATTGAATACATTCCAAACAATATTATTTGTGCAGGAGAATGCAATGGAGGTATAGCCTCAACTATTATAAATACTGCTGGGCCTTTGACTTTCGAATGGAACACAGGTAGCACTTCACAAAGTTTAACGGATCTTTGTGAAGGCACTTATTCATTGACCATCACCGACCAAAACGGTTGCACCTACGAAGAAGTTTTTGAAATTTTAGAACCAGAACCACTAGCTTACGAATCAGAATTCGGTCCAGTTATTTGTTTTGGTGAAGGCAATGGCTTTATAGAAATCACAGACATTAGCGGTGGTTTTACTCCGTATTCTTTTTCACTGAATGGCGGCCCACCAACTGCCAACTTTTTACTTGATAGTTTATCCGGAGGGACTTATGACTTAGTTGTTTCTGATGTTGGTGGATGTAGCCTTACGGAAACAATTGAAATTTACGAGCCTCCATTTATTCATATTTTTGCAGGAGACGATCGACGAATTGAACTAGGCGATACCGTTCACATAAATGGCTTTGTTTTTCCGCCAACCCATCAAGTCATCAATTGGAATCCAACTGATTATTTTTGGGGCTGTGAAGATTGTCCAGAACCAGAGGCGCAACCCGTTCAAACAATCAATTACATATTGACAGTAGAAGATTCTATAACAGGTTGTCTTAAAATGGATACTGTTTTAATAGAAGTCGATAAAATTAGAAAGATATATATTCCCAATGCTTTTTCTCCAAACGGAGACGGCATCAATGATTACTTTGTGATCCATAGTGGTCCTGGTATTAGCCAGATCCTATCGTTTAAGATCTTTGATCGTTGGGGTGAACAAATATTTCAAGAATTAAACTTTCAACCGAATGATCGCACCTACGGTTGGGATGGTAAATTCAAAGGCAAAGACATGAATAATGGTGTCTTTGTTTATATGGCAGAAGTGGCCTTCATTGATGGAGTCAAGATATTGTACTCTGGTGATGTCACCTTACTGCGATAAGCGGTCATTTTTTCTTCCAAAGTTATCTAATCGAACCTGTACACTTCATGTCGGGAACGCTAGATGTATACCTATCTGTAAAATTTTAAACAAATAGGACATCCCTTGCAAAAAATTCATCATTTTTGATTAATTTCACTAATAATGGTCTTCAATCTAAATAGATTAATAATCTCGTGCATTAAAAGCACATTTTGAATATCTGATTAAAGCTAGTTACACAGAAAATTAACCCTTTACGCTTAAGTGGGATAAAACACATTTTTTATTCTAATTCAAGAAAAAAAGTTTCAAAATTCAAAAAATCAAACTATTTGAACTTTGAAATTGTTCTTACTCTAGAATTTAAGAAAATGCGCTTAAAAATGCAGTGTAATAACCTCCTTAAAAACTAAAACCTCCTTTGTTGCTATGGAAAGAATTAACTTACGATCAACTACCCTACTACTGGTTCTTTGTTTTTTTACCAGTTCCTCATTACTTCTTGCTCAAGGTCTTGTATCTCCTCCATCAGGACATGCACAATGTGATCACGATCACGGACACAATGCTGGCGGTAAAATCCAATTTATTGAAAACCAAAACCAATGGCATTCTAATATTCAGTACGCTGCTCCTCTCGGAGGATTTAGTAAAGTGTATTTAGAAGACAACGCATTCACCTACATGATTTTTTCAAAAGAACAATCAGATGAGGTGCATGACATCATTAGAGAACCTCAAGAAATTCGCGATCAACATATGGTTAGCGGACACGCTTATAAAGTTCATTTTCTAAATGCACAAACTCCTGAGTTTACTGGTCACGACAGAAGAGCTGGTTACAACAACTATTTCCTTGGAGAAGATCCAACGAAATGGGCATCACATGTTCCTGTTTACCAAAAGGTCATTTATGAAAACCTGTATGAAGGCATTCAACTAGCAACCTACAGCGTCGATGGTTACTTCAAATATGATTTCATCGTTGCTCCAAATGCAGACCCAAATCAAATTCAATTAGAATACGAAGGTACCGACGGAGTCTCTATCGACAAAGAAGGAAACCTCGTCATCAAAACTTCAATAGACAACATCGTTGAGTTGAAACCATACGTGTACCAAATCGTTGACGGAAAAGAAGTGTTGGTTTCTACAAATTATCAACTGAACAAAAACATATTGACTTTTGATTTTCCGGAAGGATATGATACTGAACTTCCACTTATCATTGACCCAACAGTAATTGGAGCAACGCTCTCAGGTACCGTTGGTTCTTCAAACTATGGTCACACGGCTACCTTTGACAATGCTGGAAACATCTACGCTGGAGGTATTTCTTTTGGAACAGGTTACCCAACGACAACAGGTGCATTCCAAATGAACTTCGCAGGTGGTAACACCGATATTGCCATGAGTAAGTATACGCCAGATGCCAGTGAGTTGGTTTATGCTACTTATCTTGGTGGATCAGAAGGCGACTATCCACATAGTATCGTTGTTGATTACAATGGTCAACTTTGTGTTTATGGTAGTTCCAATTCTGCTGACTACCCTACGACCCCTAATGCAGTACAACAAACTTTTGGTGGTTTCACCGATATTGTCATTACAAAATTCAATGCAGATGGAACAGCTCTTGTAGGCTCTACTTTTGTTGGTGGTTCTCAATCAGATGGACGTAATGGATCTTTCCTTAATAGTAATTATGGAGATGCCTACAGAGGTGAAGTTGTAATTGATGATCAAGGAAATATTTACATTGCTTCTTGTAGTAGTTCAACTGACTTTCCTGTTACACCTAATGCAGTTCAGCCGGATTTAAATACTGGTGGAACTGGTACCGAACAAGATGGTGTCGTTCTAAAACTAAATAGTGATTTGTCAACTATGTTTTATGCAACCTATCTTGGAGGAAGTGATCCAGATAACTGTTCCAACCTTCGTGTTGCTGATTTTGGAGAAGTATATGTTACTGGATTTGCAGGAGCAGATGACTTTCCGATGCCTCCAGGAGGATTCATGGATACTTGGCCAGGTGGTGAAGAATCAGGATTTATAATCAAACTATCCGCTGATGGTTCTGCTATTTCAAAAGGAACTTTCTTTGGGTCAAATGACGGTGGCGATGAGCACAGTTACTTCTTAGATATAGATGAAAACAATACGGTTCACATCTTTGGTCAAACAACAGGTACAATTGATGTAACACCAGGCACTTACTTTCAAAATGAAGGAAGTCGCCAATTTATTGCTGGATTTACGCCTAGCCTTAACAACCTAGTTTACTCTACTGTAATTGGTACGGGAACAGGAGGCTTTGGAGCAGATTTAGCACCCGTTGCGTTCATGGTAGATAAATGTAATGGTATTTATTTCGCTGGTTATAATGCAGTAAATGGTTTGCCACTAACACCAGATGCGATCGAGACCACTGGTAATAATTTTTACGTTGGTGTACTTGAACCTAATGCCGAAGGTTTAATATTTGGTACTTACTATGGTGATGCCAATCACGTAGATGGAGGTACTTCTCGATTCGACAAAGCTGGACGGGTATACCAAGCTGTTTGTTCGGGTTCTGGTTCATCTATGAACACGACTCCTAATGCCTACGCAACCGGTCAAAGTACAGGTTGGGACATTGGAGTTTTTAAAATTGATTTTGATATTGAAACGGTAACGGCGACTGCTTTGGCAGAACCATCGACTAGTGGTTGCGCTCCTTTCACAGTTGACTTTACTTATACTGGTCAAGATGCTGAAACAATCTTTTGGGACTTTGGAACGGGAGGAACTAGTGATCAATTTGATGTAACACATACCTTCAATAATCCAGGTACCTATGTCATTACACAAATTGTAAACGCAGAAAATACTTGTAACCTAACCGATACTTTTTATTTACAAGTTGATGTTTTTGGTAACGCTAGTACTTTAACCGATACTGCTTTTTGCCAAGGACAGGTTGACTTGTTCTTAGATGTATCTGCTGCCAACGCTTCTTACGAATGGCAAGATGGGACTACCGGAGCTACCTATCAAGTTGAGACAACAGGTATCTATTGGGTTGATGTAAGTATTGTTGGTTGTACTCGAAGAGATTCATTTAATGTAGCCTCTACCACACCTATTGCTGCTGATCTGGGAGAAGATCAATCCTTATGTGATATTTTTGATTATACCATTGATGCCACCAACCCTTACGCGGTTAGTTATCTCTGGCAAGATGGCACCAGTGGATCTAACTTTTTCGTAACAGAAACTGGGGATTACTGGGTGCAGTTAACAGATAGTGTTGGCTGCCAATCTAGCGATACCGTTTCACTCGTTTTTGCTGAAACACCAGAAATAGATCTTGGAGTTGATCTCACTATTTGCGATGGCGAAAGTACCGTACTAGATGCGACTACTCCAGGTGCGACATATACTTGGCAAGATGGATCAACTGACCCCACTTTGACCGTTTCTACTGATGGCGTTTACTCCGTCATTGTAGATGTAGAAGGTTGTACAGATGTCGATGAAGTTGAAGTCAACACTGCCCTATCAACACCGATAGACATTGGAACATTTGATGTGCTTTGCGACGTTCCTGCTTTTACACTGGATGTAACCTTAGCAGGGGCCACCGGATATGAATGGAGCAATGGAGATATGACTCCGACGACCTCTGTTTCTACTACTGGTAATTACAGTGTTACGGTTTATGATAGTAACAATTGCCCGAGTACAGATGATGTAGATTTACTTTTTAGTACCACTCCAGTTATTAACTTTAATGATACCACTATTTGTGAAGGGGCTACGGTTACATTTAATGCCAACTACCCTGGAGCAGTTTATACTTGGCAAGATGGTTCCAATGATCCTTTTTATACCGTTACCGAAACGGGGACCTACACGGTTCTTGCAGACAATAATGGTTGTGAATCTAGTGAGAGCGTATTTGTAAATTATGCGCTCAACCCTGGTGTTGAATTCGAAACAACAGATGTATTATGTGCCGATGCTACGAATGGTCAGATTGCGACTGTTTTTGCAACCGGAGGAAACGACCTTAGCTTTGTATGGGATATTGGTAGTACTGATCCTGATGTTGACAATCTTGCTCCAGGCCCTTACGATGTTACAATTACGAATGAGTGGAATTGTATCTACGAAGAAACAGTTGTCATTAACTCTCCTCCTCCAATTGTCTATGAGACAGAGAAAGAAGATGTAGAGTGCCCTGGTGATGCTGACGGTTGGATTGTTGTAGGAAACGTAAGTGGAGGTATTTCTCCTTATCTCTATGGTTTTGCCGGCGAAGAATTATCAGAAGATCCAATTATTCGCGACATACCTGGTGGTGATTACGAACTTATTGTTCAAGATGACAATGGATGTACCGTCAGTCAAACGCTCAACATCTATGAGCCTCCAATGATAACGGTAGATGCAGGAGGTGATAAATATATGAAGCTTGGTGAGACTACTCAAATTTACGGAGAGATCACACCGACTACCTTCAATCAAACAATTGAGTGGACGCCATATGATTCTCTAAATTGTGTTAATTGTATTGAACCAATTGCTGGACCACATTATACGACCACTTATGCTTTGACCGTTAACGATACGATCACAGGCTGTACACTACGTGATACGATGACGGTCTTTGTTGACAAACCTAAAAACGTATTTATTCCAAATGCCTTTTCACCTAATGGTGATTTGCAAAATGATATCTTCTTTATTAATACCGATTTGTCTGCAGTAAAAGTAAATTACTTGCGCGTATTCGATCGCTGGGGCGAAATCCTTTTTGAAGACATCAACTTCCCACCCAACAATCCGACCCATGGTTATGACGGAAAATTGGGAGGAAAATTCTTGAATCCTCAGGTACTCGTTTACATTGCGGAAATTGAATTTATTGATGGAGATGTGAAGACCTATCAGGGGGATGTCACACTGATGAGATAAGTACTCTGATCATTACACTATAAAATAGAATTAGGAAGCTCGGTAAGCATATGTTTACCGAGCTTTTTATTTTACAAGCATACAATTACAAAATCTTTTTGACTTAATTTAGTTTTCTAAATACTCCCCTCCTTTCCGATCCTTCCATAATCTGAATCTTTAAATGAAATCATAGCAGAATTCAACTACTGTCACCTTAACCTTTCTACGATGGATTATCTCACTAAATTTTAGTAAATTTACATAGACACAAATCTAACCTCTTCAAGAACTAAGAACCCACGTTGCTATGAAAATAACCTTCCTTAAATCGACCCTACTCATTACACTGATTGTCAGCATATTACAAATAAATGCACAAGACATAACAAGTCACTCTCATGACCATCAGCACCTACATAAACATCAACATGATCGTTTTGTCAAACCACCAAATCCTAATCCAGATGGTAGTTTACAATTCATTGAAAATCAAAATCAATGGAATAGCAACATCCGATACAGAAGTAGTCTTGGTGGGTTAAACTATATTTTCCTTGAAGATCAGGCGCTAACTTATGTGCTTTACGAGATAGAACAGTCCAATGAATTACACGACGTCATCAAAGCTTCTCCTGAAATAAGAGAGGCACATATGGTTCCTGGTCATTCCTACAAAGTTCATTTTCTAGATGCTTTACAACCAACATTCACTGGGCACGATCAGCGCTCAGGATTTAATAATTATTTCATTGGTAATGAATCTAGCAAGTGGGCTTCTAAGGTTCCCGTTTACCGAAAGGTAAATTATAAAAACCTGTACGAAGGTGTCGACCTCTCTGCTTATAGTTCAGAAGGAAATTTTAAATACGATTTTATTGTTAGACCAAATGCAGATGTCAACCAAATTCAATTATTGTACGAAGGTGCCGACGCGCTGTATTTAAAAGATGGCAATCTCGTGATTGAAACTTCGGTAGAAACCATCAAAGAATTAAAACCGTATGCCTATCAAATAATAGATGGAGCAGAAAGAATGGTTCCTTGTCAATATGTCTTGACAGCAGATGTATTAACTTTTGATTTTCCGGAAGGATACAATACCCAACTACCGCTTATCATTGACCCAACAGTCATCGGTGCCACTTTAAGTGGAACTACTGGCGAAGCGAATTTTGGTCATACAGCAACTTTTGATAACTCTGGAAACATCTACGCTGGAGGAATTTCTTTTGGAGTTGGTTACCCAACCACAACTGGTGCTTTTCAAGAAAACTTTGCTGGTGGAGGTACCGATTGGGCGATGAGCAAATACAATCCAACTGGTTCTGACTTAATCTATGCCACCTATATTGGCGGCAGCAGTGGTGACTACCCGCATAGTACCATTGTTGATTTCAACGGCCAACTTTGTATTTACGGTAGTACTGGGTCCGATGACTTCCCAATTTCTTCCAATGCTGTTCAACCAACATTTGGAGGAGATACAGATATAGGAATTACCAAACTTAGTGCAGATGGATCTACCTTGATCGGCTCTACCTTTATGGGAGGAAGTCAACAAGATGGTATTAATTCTTCTTTTTTAAATTCCAACTATGGTGACACCTACAGAGGGGAAATTGTGTTGGATCAACAAGGAAATATTTATGTAGCATCCTGTTCTAGCTCCAATAATTTTCCAGTAACACCCAATGCCTTTCAACCTCTTCCTGGAGAAGGACAAGACGGTGTGGTCATGAAACTCAACAGTGATTTGTCCACTTTATTTTGGTCTACCTACCTTGGCGGCGATGATCCTGACAACTGTAATGCGCTTCGTGTAGATAACTTTGGAGCTGTTTACGTGACTGGCTTTGCAGGTGCCGAAAACTTCCCTATGGTTCCTGGTGGTGTACAAGGTACTTGGCCCGGTGGTGAAGAAAACGCATACATTGTAAAACTGAATTCAGAAGGATCTGCCATTGAAAAAGGTACCTTTTGGGGAACCGACGACGGTGACGAACATGGTTACTTCATCGACATTGATGAAGACAATCAGGTTCACATCTATGGAACGACCACTGGCAACATGGAGGTGACTCCTAATACCTATTTTGCCAATCTGGGTAGTAACCAATATTTAGCCGCATTCAACAGTAGTTTAACGACCCTAGTCTACTCCACCGTTATTGGCTTAGGAGGATTTTCAGTTGACTTTATTCCCGTTGCATTCATGGTGGATAAATGTAATGGTATTTATTTCTCAGGTTATGAAGCGGTTAATGGTTTGCCACTTACTCCAGACAATATCCTCGAAGGAAATAACTTTGACAATTATTTCTACCTCGGTGTTTTAGAACCTAATGCGACAGGTCTTCAATTTGGAACCTACTACGGAGAAGCGGATCATGTAGATGGAGGAACCAGTCGATTTGACAAGGCAGGCCGAGTTTATCAGGCTGTTTGTTCTTGCTCAAGTATCAACGCTGTTATGAACACGACCGCTGACGCCTGGGCAACGACGCAATCTACCTTCTGTGATGTAGGGGTTTTCAAAATTGATTTCGAAATTGCAACCGTAACGGCAACTGCTTTGGCAGAACCATCCACTAGTGGTTGTGTACCATTTACCGTTGACTTTACCTACACTGGACAAGATGCAGAGTCTATACTTTGGGATTTTGGAACTGGAGCAACAAGTACTGAATTTGATCCAACTTATACGTTTCAAGATCCAGGTACCTATATTGTATCTCAAATTGTAGACGCTGAAAACACTTGTAATGGAACAGATACTTTTTATTTACAAATAGATGTACTCGACGGTTCTAGTACCTTGACCGATACCGCATTTTGTGCAGGAATTGTAGATTTATTTTTAGATGTATCTACTGCTAACGCGACTTATGAATGGCAGGATGGATCTACCGGTGCGACTTATCAGGTATCTTCCACGGGTATCTACTGGGTAGATGTTAACATTGCGGGTTGTACTCGACGAGATTCGTTTGATGTTGGCTCTACCTCTCTTAACAACATAGACCTTGGTATGGACCAATCCATTTGCGATATTCAAACTTATGTCATTGATGCCACCAGTTCTTTTGCCTTAGAATATTTGTGGCAAGATGGGACTACCGGTTCAACTTTAGTTGCCGACCAAACTGGCGACTACTGGGTACAAATTACCGACTCAACAGGTTGCCTAACAACCGATACTATTTCCTTGAATTTCGCCGAAACGCCAGAAATAGATTTGGGACCCGATGTCACCATCTGTGAAAGTGATGAAGTAGTAATAGATGCGACGACACCTGGAGCTACTTACCTCTGGCAAGATGGTTCTACTGACCCAACTTACACGGCAAATGTAGCAGGTGTTTACTCTGTAGTAGTTGACGTTTTGGGTTGCACCGATGTCGATCAAATTAGCGTTAGTACCATTCAATCATTACCACTTGAATTGGGAACGTTTAATACTTTTTGTGATGTTACAACTTTCAACTTGGATGCGAGTACCGTAGGAGCGGTTAGCTATGAATGGAGTACCGGTTCAACCAATAGTGCTATTGATATTTCCAATTCAGGCAGTTATAGCGTAACGGTTTATGATGCGCTTGATTGTCCTACTGAAGATGAAGTAGATTTAGTGTTTAGTACTACTCCTCAATTTTCATTTACAGATACGACCGTTTGTGATGGTCAGACCGCTACCTTTGGTGTTTCAATTCCGGGAGCGACCTATCTGTGGCAAGATGGCTCAACTGATCCGTTTTTTACCGTTACCGAAACTGGAACTTATACCTTAATTGTTGACAACAATGGATGTGCCGCTAGTGATAATGTGTTTGTCAATTATGCCATTAATCCGGGCGTTGAATTTGCAACAACAGATGTGATTTGTGCGGATGATACAAATGGCGCCATTGAAACAGTGTTCGCTACTGGTGGTAGTCAAATTATTTTTGAATGGGAGAATGGCAGTACTGAACCTGACCTTTTCAATCTTTCTCCTGGCTTTTACAATGTGACATTGACCAATGAATGGAACTGTGTTTATGAAGAAGCGGTATTGGTCAATTCCCCCCCTCCTATTCTTTATGAAATTTCGAAGGACGATGTGGAGTGTCCAGGTGATTCAAATGGTTGGATTACCGTTGGAAATGTATCTGGAGGTATCTCTCCTTATCTGTATGGTTTTGCTGGTGAAGAACTTGTTGAGTCACCGATCTTACGCGATATTCCTGGTGGGCTTTATGAGGTCATTGTTCAGGATGAAAATGGTTGTACGCAAAGTCAGATGGTTGATATTTACGAACCTCCTTCAATAACCATTGATGCAGGTGGTAACAAAAGAATTGACCTGGGAGAAATTACTCAGATTTACGGTGAAGTAGAACCCACTACTTTCAATCAGGTCATTGAATGGACGCCTTACGACTCTTTGAGTTGTACCAATTGTGTTCAACCTTGGGCTGGTCCTTACTATACAACGACTTATGCCTTAACCGTTCATGACACGATTACTGGATGTACCTTACGAGATACCATGACGGTTTTTATTGAAAAACCTAAGAATGTTTTTATCCCAAATGCCTTTTCACCAAATGGTGATTTACAGAATGATATTTTCTTTATCAATACCGATGCATCTGTAACCAAGGTTAATTATCTCCGAGTTTTTGATAGGTGGGGTGAACTACTTTATGAGGATATCAATTTCCCTCCGAATGATCCTACTTATGGTTATGATGGGAAATTAGCTGGCAAGTTTTTGAATCCGCAGGTCTTGGTTTTCATTGCGGAGATTGAGTTTATTGATGGCGATGTGAAGACTTATCAGGGGGATGTTACTTTGATGCGGTAGGGATATAGTTGCCTGATTTTTGACTTAATCTTAACCAGTATTTTTAAATGTAAAACCGCAAAATGATAAATTTAAAATGTAAAAGTTTGCTCGTCTAACGCGAAGCCACGGTATTGAGCAAATTTACATTTTTAATTTTGCGGTTTTACATTTTACATTCCGCCCCTATTCCTGAGGAAAAATCAATTCTTCGTCGGCTTGTATTCCGCACCAGCTGAGCACTCGCTCTCTGGGCCTAAGTCGAAATAAAGTTGATGCAAAGCTCCTAATCACTCTTCACCAAAGATCGCTCATTTACAAAATCAAAAAGTGTCAGACCTCGCATCTCATAATGAGCCAACCAAAAACTTTGTAGGGCGGAAATATATGATCGACGACCTGCGTCCATTTCTTGCAGTGCTAGGTTGAGTTCGGTGACACCTACCTTGCCAATCAAATATCTTTTCCTGGTGATGTCTTCTCTTTTTTGAGCTACCTCATAAGCACGAAGCGCAAGTGCTACTTGTTCTCTGACCAAATCAAACTGTAATACTTTTAGGCGGACTTCCTGCTCCAAATTGATGCGTTCTTGTTCGATGTTGAGTTGTTCGAGGTTGAGAACAGATTCGGCAATTTCGAGACGAGCTTTTGCTTTTCCCCAGTCTGCAATTGGAATTCGGAATCCTAAACTGACCTGCTCATCATCTGAAGGTGACTGGTAGGCTTCTCCAATATTAGCCGCTCCGTTTCTTGACAAACCAAAACGAGCTATCAAGTTGGCCTGAATACCTGTCTCAGCTTTCGCACGAGCCATAGTCGCATTTGCCTCTAGCATACGCCGTTGGAATTCAAATGACTTACTTCTATTAGTTTGTGATAGTTGAACAGCTCGTTCTTTATCCAATTGATAATCAGGCAATGCAGTAGGTGGCACCAAATCAAAATCTACGATATCTTTAATTCCTAAGAAATTACGGAGTGCTTCTGAGTTGGTTTGTTTATTTAATGAAGCTGAAGCTAAATCAGCGTTGGCATTCATGGCACTAAGTTCAATTTGGAGTAGATCGGTTTCCGCAATTCGGCCAACGGAAAAACGACCTTTTGAAATTTCAAAAAGTGAGTCTGCATTCATCTTGTTTTTCTGAGCGGCTTCTAGGTTTAGCTGTGCACTAAAGATATCAAAAAACAAAACAGCTCCCTGCATGGCGATCATCTCCATTTCTTCTGCGTAGGATCTGGTTGCTTCTGAGTATTCTAATGGTGCTAGCTTCTTTTCAAACTTCAATTGGTTGAAACCAAAAATAGGTTGTTCTAAACCGACATAAATGATATCAGAAAAATATTGATTGGAAGCTGGTACTCCATTCAACTCAAAGTTGCGCAAATAAGACAAGCCTGTACCTGCAAAAACTGATCCTCCGGTCAGTGCTAAATCCTGGCGCAATTGTACTCCTAGTTGTGCTCCTAGTGATGCCTGTCGGATAAATTTCTGCTCGCCGGTTGGCAAGGTCGTTTGAAAACTAGATCGTTGTAGATTAGGAATTTGCCCGTCTAAAACCATCTGCGGTTTGTAGTTAGCCAAGGTCGATTGATACCGCCAATAGTTATTACTCAATTTTGTTTTAGCTAGCTGGACAGAAGGCGCCTGCTTTTGAGCAAGTGCGATAACATCGTCTAAACTAACTTTCATAGTTTCTTGCGCGTCAATGGTATTGACAAAATAAATCAGACAAATGATAAAAGCAATATTTTTCAATCTTCGCATTTTGTATCCTTTAAGGTGTGATTTTGTTTTCTTTAATTTTTTGTTAATCAGAACGAAGTGCTTTGATTGGATCTTGGATCGCAGCTTTTTGAGCAGGGAACAAACCAAATATTAGTCCTACTGAAGCAGCTACTCCAAATGATAAAACAATCGACCAAGTAGAAACGATCGTTGGTATTTCTGCTTTCGCAGAAATCAAATGAGCCGCGCTCACTCCTAGTATCACTCCAATCAATCCACCAACCAAACTGATGAATATGGCTTCAAACAAAAACTGATAAATAATATCGATTCTTGTTGCGCCCAATGACCGTCGAATACCAATCTCTTTGATTCGTTCTAGAACGGAGGCTAACATAATATTCATGATACCGATGCCACCAACGAGAAGGGAAATACCTGCGATGACTGCCAATACCCAGTTAAAAGTATCCTGTGTTTTTTGTTGTTGCTGAAGTAGTAACTCAGGGATTTCGATTTCATAATCAATTACATTTCCATGTCGTCGCTTCAGCACCCTAGCTGATAAATCTGCACTAGCCTGCAACTGCTTAGAGTCGGCTACCTGCATGACCAATCGATCCAACTGATGATAGTTTGCTTCGTCGGAATCTGCCTCATCATCGTCTCCACGTTTCAGATCTTTTTTGCCAAAATGAGCTCTATTTTTAAACCGCAATAGAGCAGTTGATATCGGAACATAGATGTCAGAATTATAATCTCGGATACCTAAGTTTTCTAAACTTTCTTTACTAGCAATTCTTTTTTCGAGCACACCAATAATGGTCAGCCAGTTGCTACCACATTTTATTTTTTGGCCAACGGGATCTTGTAGATTAAAAAATTTCGTTTGAATACCTTTTCCAATAATACAAACCGGACGTCCACCATCCATATGTCGCTCATGGAAAAAATTACCGCTTTCTAGTTCGAGACTATTGAGACTAAAGAAAGAATTCATGGTACCGATCACACGACCTTTTTCTAGTTTTCCAGATTGGATGATGGTTGTTTTGAGTTCAATTTCAGGACTAACTTCGTCGATTCCCGGAATGACTTCTTGGAGTGCGGTTACATCTTTTAAAGTAAGTCCTTTAGACCAGGGAGCGCTCGATCCACTATTTTGGTTTTGAGCACCACCACTTCCCTGTTGTTGATCATCTTCGTCTAATACGACTGATTTTATAACAATATTATTGGAACCAATCAGCTTCATCTGATCCATAATCGATTGGCGAGCACCAGTTCCGATGGCCAGCATTGCGATAACGGCAGCTACTCCAAAGATGATTCCCAGAGCGGTTAAGAAAGCGCGAAGTTTATTGGCGAACACTCCCTCAAGTGCCAGCTGAAAATTGAATAAGATGCGATGTAACATAGTTGTTCTTTTTGGTTTAGAGACTTGGGTTTTCTTTTTTAATTAAAAATAATAAAACCACCTCCACCACCAGATTCGCTACTAATTTTCTCATTTTTCACAGACTGCATCTTTCGTTCAGCTTCAGCTTGTCGCAAAGCCATTTCTTCCGCTTGCTTTCTCTTTATTTCTTCTTTGATTTTGGGATCTAATTTTACGAGTTTCAAATCATTGGAATTACTTGGCGCACCCAATAGTATTTCGTCTCCTTTGGCCAAACCATGCTCGATGATAATTGCTTCATCATTTGACAAACCAGTAATTACTTCTTTTTTCACAATACTCCCTCCATCGTCTTTGTAGACAAAACTCAAAGAGTCACTGTACAAAGCTTCTAATGGAATTGACAATCTATCTTGCAAAATATCTGTCGTAATATTGTTACTAGTAGTCATGGCTGGTCTAAGTATAGAATCCACTTCATTTAATTGGACAACTACCTCAAAAACTTTGGAATCGTAGTTCCGTAATTCTTCTCCAATGTTCGCTACTTGGATCACCTTACCTGTGTATTTTAAATCTGGAAATGCATCCACTTCGATGGCTACTTCCTGACCTTTTTTCACCCGACTAATGTCAACTTCATTGATAAACGTTTTACTAACCATATCACTCAAGTCTGGAAGCTCCGCAACTACAGGATCCCAGGTACTAATTTGCGAACCCGGACCGGTTTTACCACCCCAACCTCGCGCATAAATGACCATTCCATCTTTAGGTGCTTTTATGATAAAGTCATTTGAAAGTGCTGCTAGTTGATCCTTCTTTCTTGTTGTTTGCGTAAGCGTAGTCATAATTTCAGAAATCTGTGCTTCTGACTTTTCGCGTGTAAGATGGTATTTGGATTCTAATTGTTTGTAATCTCGTTGGATTCGTTGCAATTCTATTTCGGCCTGTTGGAT
>CALGLS010000414.1 GCA_937959375.1 uncultured Saprospiraceae bacterium | reverse complement strand
TGGAAACAGAATTGGGAACTTATCCTCCTTTGACTGAAAAAGACAAAATGGTATTTGTAACAGGTGTCGCCTTGAAGAGAATCGTGACAGATACCATACCCGCTATAGATTCAACTATGGTTAGTGGGGCAATGATTTATGATACGACTTATTCATATCAGAAACGGAATTCGTCATCGAGTTCTTCATCTGCAGGGTATGCCGTGTTGGATAAACATTTGCGAGAAGTGCAGAAAGTTGAGAAGTACAGTTTTTACAGTACAGGAACTTCCTTTGATGTTTTTCTTAATAGTAACAAGCTCACTTTAGAGGCTATTTATACAGATAGTAAGTTTTGGGAAATATTTGATTTTGAATTTGTAGAAGGTAAAAATTATACGAAAAGTCAGATTCAAAATAAAGAACAGATCGTCGTAATTTCGGATAAGATGGCGAGAGAATATTTTGGAAGAGCAACTGGAATAGTAGGAGAGGAGGTGTTTGTCAGCAACAAACATTTCAAGGTGATTGGTGTGGTCAAGCAGGTATCACAGCGGGAGGAAACGATTGCGGGTCAAATGTATATTCCATATTTGGAAATGAATCCAGAAACATTTAAACGTCGATCATACTTAGGAGGTTTTTCTGCGGTTTTTATGGGGGAAGATGAAGCAGCTGTTCCTTTAATTATTGCAGATATCAAACGGATTGCGGAGAACACTGATCCTGTTTCAAGGAAAGGAGATAATACAAAATACAATACCTTAGAAATACATGCTTACTCCTTTTTTCAGAAGTACGCAAGTCGTGCTGTTCTTGAAAGAAATCCAAAGAAAAGCGTTCGATTATTTCTTATGACTCTGATCGGTTTACTAAGCTTGTTTGTTTTACTTCCGACGCTAAATCTAATTAACATTAACATCAGTCGAATCATGGAACGCTCTGCTGAAATTGGCGTACGAAAAGCCTTCGGAGCAGATTCAGGAACCATTCTTTTTCAATTTGTTTTTGAAAATGTGATTCTAACGTTTATTGGTGGGTTCATTGGCTTTGTATTAGCGCTGATATTACTGAATGTAATCAATAGCAGTCAGATTTTAGGAGATACTATTTTATATTTTAACTTCAAAGTGTTTTCCTTAAGTATGTTAGTCTGCTTGTTATTTGGCATCCTATCTGGACTAATCCCCGCTTACAAAATGTCAAAAATCCACATTGTAAATGCCCTCAAACAAAACCAATTATGATCAAGCATATTCTTACATTAATCTGGAATAAAAAACGAAGTAATTTTCTTTTGTTTTTAGAAATCTTACTTTCTTTCTTCATTCTATTTGCAGTCTTTACGCTTATTACAGAGCGGATGCGAAATTATAGTACCCCCTTGGGATTTGAAACAGAAAACATTTGGTTGGGATATATGGACCTTTGGGAAAATGATTCCACAGAAATGGTGCAGATGAAGCAAACACTAAAGCGCGAATTACTCGCATTTAACGAAGTGGAATCTGTTGCCTTTGGGAACTCTATCGCACCTTTTAGTGGATCAATGTCCACTTCCTCTAATGATGACAATGGTTTTGAATGGTCTTCAAGAATATTTCATGCAGGAGAAGATTTTAAAAAGACAATGGCCTTAAATGTAATTGAAGGACGCTGGTTTAATGAAAATGATAAAAACGAAAAATATAAACCAGTGGTAATCACCAAAAAGATTCGAGACCTTTATTTTAAAGACCGACTTTACATGGACAGTCTTTTTGAATTCTCTAATGATCTAAATAGAATCGTTGGTGTTATCGACAACTACAAATACGAAGGTGAATTCGAAGAGGAGTATCAGGCTACTTTTTTCTACGCTCCAATCACCTCTGAGAGAACTACTTTGATGTATTTACGTGTCAAAGAAAACAGCGGACCAGTACTCGAAGAAAAAATCAACAAGTTGATGAACCAAGTCACTAAAAAGAATGATTGTGTGATTCAATACGTGGAAAAAAATAGAATTGAAACCTCTAGAGAATATTGGATTCCAATTACAGCCTTGTTGATTATTTGTGGCTTTTTAGTTTTCAATGTAGCTCTCGGACTTTTCGGTGTTTTGTGGTATAACATCAGCAAACGCAAAGCAGAAATTGGTCTTCGCCGAACAATCGGAGCTACTCAAGGTGAGATTTCTAGGCAGTTCATCGGAGAGATTCTAATGATTAGCTTTTTCGGAATATTAGTAGGTATTTTCTTCGCGCTACAATTTCCACTGATGCAAATATTTGAAATAGAAAACATTAACTATTATTATGCAATGGCAATCGCCGCCTTTGTTATTTTTGCTTTAGTTTTGGTCTGCACTTTTTATCCTAGTAGGCAGGCGGCTACTATTCATCCTGCGCTGGCTTTGCATGAGGACTAGTTGAGACCGCTTCGCTGAGAGACCGCTTCGCTGAGAGATCGTGGCGGCGCTGCCACCACTGTCAGATCGCTTCGCTGAGAGACTTCCCTATAACGTTGCTCCGCGATGGTGTGACTATAGTTAGACGAGAAGTAAAACAAAAACAGAGAAAATGACAAAACCAAAAATATTAATAGTAGACGATGATAGAGCAGTATGTCAATCTCTTCTGCTATTGCTAAAAAAATCTGGATTCGAATGCCAGGCAGTCAATCGGCCTCAAGAAGTAATGGAAACCATCTCGAGCTTCAACCCCGATTTGATTTTGCTGGATATGAATTATACTGTTGATACTTCCGGTAAGAAAGGGTTGGAAATGCTCAATAGAATCATGGCAGCTGATTCCAAAATGAACGTGATTCTAATGACGGGCTGGGCGACGGTGCAACTTGCGGTAAAAGGCATGAAAGCTGGGGCAAAAGACTTTATTGCCAAGCCTTGGGATAATAAAAAGTTACTTGATTCGATTCGGACAATCCTTAAGTTGACCAAACCTATTCCAGATGGAGTAAATGGTTCTTATAATTTCGAAAACATAATTGGAGCAGATCCAGCGTTTAAAGATGTCCTTCAAATGGCGCAACATGTAGCTAAGACTAATGCGTCTGTGTTGATACAAGGGGAGAGTGGAACGGGAAAGGAATTAATTGCGGAGGCCATTCATTATGAAAGTCAACGGGCAGATTGTCCTTTTGTAAAAGTAAACTTAGGAGGTATCTCTTCCTCTTTGTTTGAGAGTGAAATGTTTGGACACAAAAAGGGAGCTTTTACTGATGCAGTAGTAGATAGAAGAGGTCGGTTTGAAATGGCGAATACGGGAACCATATTCTTAGATGAAATTGGAGATTTGCCTTTGTCCAATCAGGTCAAGCTATTGAGAGTGCTTCAAGAACATACCTATGAAGTTTTGGGAAGTAGTGAAACGAAGAAAATTGACGTTCGTGTAATCAGTGCCACCAACAAAGATTTAGAAACAATGGTGAATCAGGATCTCTTTCGCGAAGACTTTTACTACCGAATTAATTTGATAAAAATCATTATTCCACCTTTGCGGGAAAGACCGACTGATATTCCTTTGTTGGTAAACTTCTTCATCGGAAATCTTCGAAAGAACTATGATAAGCCAAATCTGTCTGTTGACAAATCCGCAATGGAATGGCTCATGGCTCAATCATTCCCTGGTAACATTCGTCAACTAAAAAACTTAGTAGAACGCACTGTTTTAATTGCCATCAAAGATGAACTTACAGCAACAGACTTTCAACAACAATACAGAAAACCTACAGGTGATAATATCGCATTACCTGACGTAGGAAAAATTTCTTTAGAAGA
Organism: uncultured Saprospiraceae bacterium; assembly: GCA_937959375.1. GTDB lineage: Bacteria > Bacteroidota > Bacteroidia > Chitinophagales > Saprospiraceae > CALGLS01. The sequence goes on along the minus strand of CALGLS010000414.1, from coordinate 2,835 downwards.
TATGGAAATTAAAATGATCAAAAAAGCAATGGACTTTCACAATAATAAGGTGAGTGCGACCGCACGCTCTTTGGGTTTGACTCGGAGCGCTTTGTATCGTCGCTTGGCTAAGTATGACATCCCTTATGATGAGTCCTAGGAATTAGAATAGGAATTAGAATTAGAATTAGAATGTGAATTAGAATGTGAATTAGAATGTGAATTAGAATTTTCCCGCTATCTTAGCTCGCGTTCGTGTGAGTGTTCTTATTCTAATTTTTCGGTAACCACAAAAGACAAAAAAGAAAACAAAGCTCGAGTCTTATGTGCCCTTATATGCCTTATATGGTTCAACCCGCGTTCGAGTAAAATTCTAATTCTAATTCTAATTCCAATTCACATTCACATTCACATTCCAATTCCCCTGTGTCACTAAAAATAAAATACATCCTCTTCATCCTCCTCATCCATGCCCTAATTGGTTGGCTGGCATACGAAGTATTGGTGGAGCAGAAATGGTATTTCTTTTTGGCAGAAATTGGAATCATCATTTCATTGATTTGGTCCTATCGTTTGTACCGGTCCTTTATTCAGCCACTTGAATTTATGGCGAGTGGGGTAGATGCTATTCGCGATAAAGATTTCAATGTCAAGTTTGTGAAAACAGGTTCTCATGAGATGGATAAACTCATCGATGTTTACAATGATATGATTGATAATATCCGTCAGGAACGAACAACTTTACAAGAACAACATTACTTTTTAGAAAAACTAATTCAGGCTTCACCAACAGGGATTGTGATTCTTGATTATGATGCTCGCCTTTCTGAGGTTAACCCAAAAGCGTTGGACTTTTTAGAAATTACAGAAGCATGGCGCAACAAGCCTTTCAGTGATTTTGATCATCCACTTTTGAATGCCATTGCTGCGATGGAACCGGATTCCTCCAAAGTGATTGCCTTGCGTGGAACAGAACGTTATAAATGTCAATCATCTCGATTTATCCATCAAGGTTTTGAACGTAAGTTTATTCTCATTCAAGAATTATCAAAAGAGATATTGGAGGCAGAGAAAAAGGCTTACGCAAAAGTAATTCGTATGATGGCCCATGAAGTCAACAATTCAATGGGTGCAATTAATTCGATATTGGATTCTTTGATGGACTTTTATGAGATGGAAGACCCTGAATTAGATAAAGAAGCGAAGGAGTCGCTCTCTATTGCAAAAGATCGGAATGAACGCCTCAATTTGTTTATGCGAAATTTTGCCTCCGTCATTCGTTTGCCAGAGCCATTTATGGAATCGATTTCTTTACAGAAAATGCTCCGCGATATTGCCCGTTTGATGGAATCCCAGGCTAAAGAAAAACAGATTGATGTTGAATTGCAGTTGCCTGAAAAAGAAATTTTTGCGAGGTTGGACTTACGTCAAATGGATCAAGCGTTGGTCAATATTGTGAAAAATGCGATAGAGGCTATTGGCGAAAAGGGGACGATTCGGATGCAACTAATTGAAGCGCCATTGAGTATTATTATTGAGGACAATGGTTCTGGTTTGACGCAGGAGGAAGCGGATCAGTTGTTTAGTCCATTTTTTAGCACAAAGGTAGATGGGCAGGGGATTGGACTTACTTTAGTAAAAGAAATTTTGATGCATCATAATGCGCAGTTTTCTTTGCGTACCTTAGAGACTGGATGGACACGGTTTGAGATATTACTTCAATACAATCCCCTGTAAGAATAAATGAAAGAAAAAAAAGAAATACCCTCAGTAGATCTAGTCCAAGTTCATAAGAAAGGCTTTGGATTTCAGATTGTGAGTAACCGAGAGATATTGTTGGAAGCAGAATTAAATCACAATCCATTTCGACCACATCGAATTCGATTTTATGCGATCCTGTTTATTCTGGAAGGAGCGGGTGTGCATACTGTTGATTTTAAAACCTATCCTTATCAGAAAGGGAGCATTATTTTTATTTCAAAAGAGCAGGTACACGCTTTCGAGAAAAGCTGGGAACGTAAAGCTTATTTTCTATTGTTTACTGAAGAGTTTTTAGAAAAAGGAAGTTTAGGTTCCAACCTCATGCAGCAACTTAGTTTGTACAACTATCATTTGTACTCTCCAGTCATTAATTTGAAGGAAGGTCAGCTCACTATCTTTTCCAATCTACTAAAAAAAATAAAAGAAGAGTTTGATGCGCCAGACGACTTATTGACGGAAGAAATTATGCATTCGTCTTTAAAAATATTTCTTTGCTTAGCCGAGCGAATCCGTAAAGCAAATCGTCCACTAATCCCGCGCTCTAAATACTTTGATGAATTCAAGCAATTTCAAAAACTACTCACCCAACATATTTACAAATCTAGAAAAGTAAAATTTTACGCAGATCAACTTCTAATCTCCACCAAAAAACTCAACCGCATCACGCAAGAGATGGTCAGTCAACCTGCTAAGAATTACATCAATGATTTTCTAATTATCGAAATCAAACGCTTACTTATGAATACCTCGCTGACTGTTAAAGAAGTGTCCCATCGGTCCGGCTTTGAAGAAACAACTAATTTTGTGAAGTACTTTAAAAAATATACAGGTATGAAGCCCTCGGCCTTTCGGGAGAGTTTTGCTTCGGCTCCCCTCAATCCTCAAAAGTCATAGCGCAACTGTAATTCCCACTGCCATTGCCATTTTAACTGTAACTACCACTGCCACTCAAACTACAATTTCACTATCACTGCCACTTTAACTGAAATTTCACTGCCACTGCAATTGCCACTCAAACTGCAATTTCACTACCACTGTCACTGCCACCAATATTCACAGCCATGCCACGCCCGTCGTTAATATTCCCCACTTAGT
>CALGLS010000413.1 GCA_937959375.1 uncultured Saprospiraceae bacterium | reverse complement strand
CTGGTTTTTATTTCTATCAAATACGTAGAAATGAAGCATTAGTGAAAACAGGAAAATTCCTTAAATCGCTCAACTAATTCCTAATTACATTTTGATTTTCTTTTCGGGTTTTTGCTTTCGCAAAAGTGCTACATCTATTGGCCTTGTTTGATGAGATAAACAATTTCATTAAATCTGCTACTTCAGTACTTACAATCCAATCTTTATTTCTCTAGGATAACCAGTTTTTTAAAAACTTTAATGATCTTTATCCAATCATTGAGTCAAACAACGTTTGAACAATAGCTCTATTAAAAAATGGTGCTAGACGATTTTATTTGCACAGAACAAGGGATCGACAACGTTTACAAAACTTTGGAGGTTTAGTGAATGTCGACTCATTCTGAATCTTGACCAAATGAAATTACTTAGAACCTAAAAAAATATCCCTAATGTATAAATTTCAAATTGGAATAATCTGTTTATTCATACAGTTCACGCTCTCTGCTCAGTTTTACGAAATTGACTATGGACAAACCAAAAATCAAATAGAAATCTTAAATCTAAACTGTTTACATGAACGTGGTTTTACCGGAAAGGGGGTTACTATAGCGCATCTTGATGATGGCTTCGATGGCTTTGATGAAATGGACGTATTTCGCTACAGTCGTGAAAAAGGTTTGCTAAAAGCATCATTTGATTTTGTTCATAATGGTAAGTTAGAGATGAAGGGAAATGGATCTCACGGAACCAATACGCTTTCGGTTGTCAATGGTTTTATTCCAGGTGAATATGTAGGAACTGCTTTTGATGCAAACATAGTACTAGCACACACCGAAGATAATCGAACGGAAACCCATCAAGAGGAACTAAATTGGAAAAAAGCAGTTGACTGGTGTGTCGAAAAAAAGGTAGATATTATTGCGAGTTCTCTTCAGTACAATACCTTCGATAAAGGAGAAGGTGATTACAGCTACAAGGACATGAATGGGCGAACAACCATCATTACAAAAGCAGCAGATTATGCGGCCAGTAAAGGCATCTTGGTCGTTGCGATTCAAGGTAACTTTGGTTCTCAAAAATGGCATTACGTAACTGCTCCAGGAGATGCAGATTCAGTACTCACCGTCGGAGCTATGAACACCTCAGGAATCAAAGCTGGTTTTTCTTCTTTCGGTCCAACTTCTGATGGTCGAATCAAACCAGATGTAATGGCCGTTGGGGAAGCAACAATTATCGTTGATCCAAATGGCAAAATCCGCCCAGGTAACGGAACTTCTTTTGCAGGCCCTGCAATTGCCGGTCTTGCTGCCTGCCTCAAACAAGCACATCCTGAACGTAATAATATGGAACTAATTACTGCAATTCGTCAAAGCGCATCAAAGTATGAGAACCCTGACAAAGTCAAAGGCTATGGTTACGGAACTCCTGATGCCTGTCGGGCAGATGAAATTCTTTCCGACCTAGATTATGCTATAGTAAACTGGGGGAAAAGAATTGAAAGGGAAACGTTTGCTTATAAAATGTCAAAAAATAAATTGTATATCTACCCCAAATTTTCCCGCAAGGATATCAAAAAAGTAGAGCTTTGTAATGTTTTGGAACAAACCGTGTGTGCTCAAAAAGGCAAGAAGAAAAAAATGAGACTTAAGCGTTTGAAATCTGGAAACTACGTTTTGAAAATCCACTTAAAAAATGGAAAACGATTGGTGGAGAACGTGGTGGTGAAATAGACGAAACATGCTAATCTTTTGTTCAAAAGTGTTTTAAACCACAAAAGGATCAAAAGAAAGCAAAAGGCCAAATAACGAAGACCTTTTTGTACCTGTCTGTCGAATTAGAATTCAAAAATAGACTAGCCTCCCTCATTAAGGTAGTGGGTTACGTAAATAACTATTCATTCCTATAGCACGTTAACCGAATAGCTACAACTGAACTATCTAAGTTTTTCTTGTGCATGTATATATCTTGCTTATGCCAAGATTAATACCCACCAAAATACCGTCTCAAAAACCACTCTACAACCAGTAATCCAAATAGCGCAAAGAAGATCCATTTCACATTGATTAGTGAACGAGTCTTAGATGTTTGATAGATGGTCGGTTTGACTGTTTCTTTAGCTTTGATGAGGGCACCCACACTAGTGAGATTACTTGGATAAACCATAGAGCCACCATACTTTTCACTTAATAATCGAAGCAAACCATGATCCGCTGTGGTTTCAAAAACTTCAAGCTGTACAGGCTTAACACTAAACTGACCATTATACACTAATTGCTCACCACCACTCATAACGGTTCCTCTAAATTTATAATTTCCAACAGGGAAAAAACCGGCATTAAGGCTGTAAGCTTTATTCTTTTTATTGAAGGTAAAGTTGAAGTCTTTTTTATCGTCATTCGTGATCGTGATCGAAGCATCTGGATCGTTGATGAGCTCGTAACTATTGTTGTACAGTTCGGCGTCAAAGTAGATTTCTTCGTTTTCTTTGAAGATGTTTTTGTTGACGCTTACGCGAAACTTACGTTTGTCTTCTTTCAAACTTAGGTACTGTACACTTTTGCTAATCAACTCTTCAACGATGTCGTGATTCTCATGTTGAAGAAAATCAAAGAGTCGCCATTTCCAAATTCCTTCTGCGCAAAGCACACCCATTTTGATGTTGTTTTGTTCACCAAAAAGAAGGAGTGGATACTTCGTATCAATTTTTCCTATGCGCTGATAGAGTAGAACTTGTGTGTTTGCATTGTCTACAAATTCACCGAAAGGTGCGGTTAGTGGAGCAAATTTTGGCAACTCATTCGCGATACGCTCATCTAAGGTGAACAAGCTAAAATTGTCAGCCACTTTTGCTTGTACATCATTAGCATTTCGACCATCTGATCGTAGGTCAAGAAGTGGTTGAATTTTTCCGAATTTAGCAATGTCGCTTTGCATTCCAACAATATAAAGTCGTGGAATACTTTTTTCATATAACGTATTCAACACAGCAGCTGCATCATTTGTCTTAGAAGGTAACTGGTGTAAAATTACAAAATCATAGCTGCCAACATCCACTTTTAATTGGTCGATGTAAGTAGTGGTTACTTCATAGTTTTTGTTAGTAGAAATCATTTGCTTGATCGCACTCAAATCTGGATGAGGAGAATGAGCTAAAATTAATATCTTCTGGCGTGCATCAAGTACGTCTACAAAAATGTCTTGATTGTTGTTGACAGTCGTAACCTCACCTGCAATTTTGTTGAGTGAAATTCGGTAACGTTGAACACCACTTTTTTTGGCATCCAGAATCACTTCTTTTGTAGTGAAGAAATCATTTTTCTTAATCGAAATAGGAACTTTCTCAATGACATTCGTTCTTCCATTTTCAACAGAAGATACATTCAAAGTCGTATTGCCACCTGCACAGTTCTGTGCGTTGATATCAATCTGTATGCTAAATTTGTCGTCGAGATAAGCGATCTTGTTGTGGAAAACACGTTTCAAAACCAAGTCCTTTTTAGGAATGGTGTCACCTAATGCAATGGTGTAAATTGGAGCAGCTAATTTTGCTCCAGCATAAATCGGATTACTACCTTCATTGTAAATACCATCAGAAGCTAAGACAATAGCACCGAGATTCTGATTGCTATACAGATCATAAAGATTTTTAAGTAACTCAGACATGTTACTCACCTTGTCGGTAAATTCAAAGTCAACTCCTTCTCGCACTTTATTACCAAAAGCATACTCCTTTAAATCGTAGTCTTTGCGAAGTTCATCACCCAATGCTTTGAATGATTGTTTGTAAGCACTTAGCTGTACCGAATCCATATCTGCAAGGACTGATTCCGATTGGTCTTGCGCCAAAACAACTACCGGTTTTTTGATCTCAGTAATCAATGACTTGAGTAGGGGAGAAAGCAAGAGCATAGCCAACAAGGTAACCGCCGAAAAACGGATGGCACTCATTAAGCCTTTCAGCCAAGTCGCCTGATCCTTGAAAGTCTTGTCTTTGTAATAGAGTACCAAGGCAACCACAAGGCCAAGTAGCGCACAAAACAAGATATACCATGTAGGATATTGAAACGTAATATTTTCCATATTCGATTTTTGTA
>CALGLS010000412.1 GCA_937959375.1 uncultured Saprospiraceae bacterium | reverse complement strand
GCTAGTGGAACGAGTAGGACCGGAACCCAATTATTTGGATCAGAAAAGTCAGGAAGAATATTGATTTTTCCAATCACGTTTTTGTGCGTAAGCAAAGCATCCAATCCCCCTACTTCTGGTAAATTGACAATATAAATAGCTGCCCAAATGGAACCAATCATCGCCAAGATAAACTGAATAAAATCGGTTAAAATAACTGCTTTTAATCCACCAAGGGTACTATAAACTAAGGTAATGGAACCTGCAATCAATAAGGTTTGCCAACCGGGTAAACCCAAAATTATTTCACCAAATTTTACTGCCGCCAATGAGACAGCTCCCATCACCAATACATTAAAAATCAAACCCAAGTACAACGCTCTAAATCCTCTTAAGAAAGCAGCTATGTCTCCACTATATCTCAATTCATAAAATTCAATATCAGTCATCACCATAGATCTTCGCCACAATCGTGCAAACACAAATACGGTCAACATTCCCGTTAGCAAAAACGCCCACCAACCCCAGTTTCCAGCCACCCCATTTTCTCGCACAAGTCCCGTCACCAGGTTAGGCGTGTCGGCAGAGAAAGTCGTTGCTACCATAGAAACACCTAATAGCCACCAAGGCATGTTTCTACCAGAAAGAAAAAATTCATTAGAGTTTTTACCAGATTTGCGCGAAGCATAAATTCCGATGCCAAGTGAAACAACAAAAAAAGTAATGATTAACCCCCAGTCGAGTGTGCTTAAAGTCATAGTATTAGTTTTGATAGGTCCTTCCGATTTGTTTGTTGTAGAATAGTTTTTGTGTACGGAAACCTCGTTTTGATCCCTCAATATAGTAGAAGTTTGTGGAAAATTGTATTTTCAATAAGCTGAACTTAAACCCAAGTTAAAAGGGGGTAAAACAATTCACAAGTATATGCTGTTCTTAATAGATGTGAAGTAAAAAATCAAACTATGTCATACGTAATAAAAGGCGAAGGAGATAAGTATTTCCAAATTGACGAAGTTCCGTTTAAGTTGAGCTACAACTTTAATCGGCTTTTTGAGTTTTGGGAAGACCTTGCTAAGAGAAAAAATGACTTAGGGCGTTTGGCAAAACCAATGCTGGATAATTTAGAAAAGTACAAGATTCTTAAAGAACCGCTTCAAGACAGTGATATATTAGAAGAGCATTCTGAAATTCTAAGCAAATTATTTTATCCTCTGTTTCCTGAGATGACGACAAATAACGAAATCCAGGCGGTCGGAATTCCTTTTACTCCGATGTGGTTTAACACGACTAAACGATTCCGGAACATCATCGAAAATGCAGGAGGACCTGACGGTGTACATATGCGTATTCAAGGAATGGAAACGGTTTATATTACGGCCTGCGTTTGGATATTGAATACCTTGTATGATGCCAAGATTAATTTTACTAAGTCAATGTACTTTGATGTTCTTGATCAGAAGTCAGGAATCAATCGTCATTATAGAATACATGTCAATGCAGATTTCTCAGAAATAAAACCCAACGAACGTACCATTCCATTGACCAAAGAGGATATTCGAGAATTGGTTGATAATTTTGAGGACCTTGATCTTTGGAAAAGAAAGATACCACCAGAGAGTTATGATTATGAAGGTTTTGCTATACTAAAAATGTTTGACGTGACTCGGGAAGATGAAGAATCTTCATTGCGTTATAACTTATTGGATAAAGATGCTTTGCAATCTTCCGAAATAATCGGAAAAATTAAAAACAACATCCGAGCAATTTTAAATCTTTCTGAAGTTGAAATCGGATTCGCATCTTATGACCCAGGGAAGCATTCACTAAATTCATTAGGCTTTGGTTTTTGGAAGGACGAAGAAGAATCTTATGATTTTGATGTAGATACTTCTTATTGTGGACATACCCAAAGCTATTTGTTCGAAGAAAAGAAAGCAGTTATACTGCCAAGGTATAAATTAGAAGATGTAGAGAAGAGTAAATTATTACAGCGCTTACATCGCCATGGTTTGAAAAGTTATATCGCAGCTCCAATACTTTATGATGACAAATTGATCGGCGTCTTAGAATTAGGTTCTGAAAAGGAAGAAGCATTAAACGCACCTGTAGCCAATATGTTAGATGACTTAATTCCGCTTTTTACAACAGCATTAAAACGATCACAAGATGAGCTGGAAAATCAGATAGAGGCGATTGTTTTGAAAGAATTCACGGCGATACACCCTTCTGTCTCTTGGCGATTTTTTGATGCAGCTAGTAATTATTGGAAAAATAAATTACTGAACGATTCTGCCGAAATGGAGCAAATCGTATTCCCGGAAGTTTACCCACTTTTTGGTCAATCAGATATTAAAGGTTCTTCCACCGAAAGGAATGCCGCAATCCAGGCAGATATGGTGGCACAACTTAAGGCTGCTAACGAAGTGATGGTTTTGGCCATCAAATCTCATCCATTGCCAATCTATCAAAAGATGCAATTTCGAATCAATAAATATATTGATCAAATATCAGAAGGTATTGGTGCGGGTGATGAAGTTAAAGTGTTAGAATTTATGAAAATCGAGATGTACCCCGTTTTCAAGCATCTGGAAGTATTAAGCCCAAATTTAAAAATAGCAGTTGATAATTATACCAAGCAACTAGACGAGGGATTGCATATTATTTACAATAAAAGAAAAGACTACGAACAAAGCGTCAGTACTATCAATGAAACGGTAGCGGCTTATATTGAAAATGCACAGGAGGCTGCACAAAAAATGTTTCCACATTATTTTGAGAAATATCAAACGGATGGAGTCGAACACGAAATGTACATAGGTGCTTCTATGGTAGCTCATTTACCATTTAACGAAGTGTATTTGCAAAATCTTCGCCTCTGGCAATTAATGATTACCTGTGAAGTTGAAAATTTAGTCAAAGGACTTCAAAAAGATTTACCGGTTCCTTTACAAGTAGCTTCATTGGTATTGGTTCATAGTAATCCAATCACAATTAATTTTCGAACCGAAGAGAAACGATTCGATGTAGACGGCGCTTATAATGTGCGTTATGAAATCATCAAAAAGCGAATTGATAAAGCGCTCTTGAAAGGTACTTCTGAGCGTTTGACGCAAGTCGGAAAAATCGCGATCATTTACTCGCAAGCCAAAGAGGCTACAGAGTATCGAGGCTATCTGGAATATTTGCAATCCATTAATTATATCGGACCCGTCATTGAAGACGTAGAATTACACGACATGCAGGGAGTTACTGGATTGAAAGCCTTGCGGGTAGATGTGATTTACCATGAGGAGACTACTTCTTTGTCAGATCGTATTGCAGATAGATCAAAGAGTAGGTGAAAACTCAATTTCAAACTCAAACTCAAACTCAAACTCAAATTCAATTTCACACAGAACGCGGTCGAGTGTATTGAATTTGAGTTTGAAATTCCATCATCTTAATTACGATAGAAGGAAGTCCCTCAGCGAAGCGGTCTCTCAGTGATGGCTCATCACGTTCTGACAGCAAAGCGATCTGTCAGCGCCAGCGGTCTCATTAGAATTTCAAGTGCTTAACCGTCTGTGATTTATTAATCAACTGCTTAAGCGAATCAATTCCAATCTTTAAATGTCGCTCTGCAAATTGTTGCGTTACGATCACATCACTTTTCTCTGTTTTAACACCTTCGGGAACCATGGGCATATCCGATACCAACAAAAGTGCTCCAGCAGGAATGTGATTTTTGAAAGCTGCAACAAATATGGTCGCAGTCTCCATATCAATAGCAATCGGGCGAAGTGACTTCAAATATTTTTTAAAATCTTTTCGGTGTTCCCAAACGCGTTTGTTGGTAGTGTAAACAGTACCTGTCCAGTAATCTTGATCGTAATCTCTAACGGTAGTAGAGATTGCTTTTTGTAAAGCAAAAGATGGTAGCGCTGGTACCTCTGGAGGAAGATAATCATTAGATGTTCCCTCGCCACGAATGGCAGCTATAGGGAGGATGAGGTCACCTACTTTATTTTTTTTGCTTTTGATACCACCACATTTTCCCAAAAACAAACAAGCCTTAGGTTTTACAGCAGTAATCAAATCAATAATGGTTCCTGCGTTCGGACTCCCCATACCGAAGTTAATCATGGTAATATCACCAGCAGTAGCAGAAGGCATAGAGCGATCAGCTCCTTTGATTTCTACTCCGTGCATGTCTGCAAACATTTTTAGGTATTTGCTAAAATTGACGAGTAAGATATATCGTCCAAAATCTTCTAAAGCGGTTCCTGTATAACGTGGCAACCAATCTTCAACTATTTCTTTTTTTGTTTTCATATCATCAAAAGTAAGAACAATGAGGGAATTTAGTGATAGTACACAAATGTTTTTACGCGAAGTTGCTTGTGAATGTTTGATGAAAAGGAAGAATAATCAACTATTCGCTGCTATTGTATACCTTTTTAGAACTTAGCTTAAGTCGTCAGGTATCTTACGTTTATCGATTTATTTTTAATTTTTATCGACATTAAAACATTGGGTTTATCAATATTTCGTAATTAGTGCGTGTATTTATTGCTAAGTGAATTGTGTTAGTTGGCATCTGTATAAGGTGTTGAATTTTTGAACTGGAAAAAATATAGCGTTAGAGAGCAGAATGAATCAAAAAACTAAAAAGTGGATTAGTGGCTTTATGCTACTACTTGTGACAGTTGCGTGTTTTATACTAAAATTTAAGTATCACGAACTGTGGAAAGACGAGTGGCAGCCTTGGCTGTTGGCTCGTGATAAGTCTCTTCCTGACTTATTACAATTTTTGCATCTCGAAGGGCATCCTGCTCTTTGGTTCTCCTATCTGAAACCTTGGGCACTTATTTCTAATGCCTTTGATCTACTACCCGACCAACAGGTTTTGTTGTTTGAATCCGCGCATGGTTTACTTTTCTTAGGAGCACTTTTTGTGTTACTTTTTCGATTTAAAATGCCTTTAATATTCCGCCTGGCGATGGCAGGAGGTTTCTATTTCTTTTATCAATATGGAGTGGTTAGTCGTGGATATATTTTAGTTATTCTCCTGAGTTTTTTGTTGGTTGATTTGCTAAAAGAAAAAAGAAAGGTGAGTGGCTGGACAGCTTTACTATTATTTCTCTTATGTCAAACAGAGGTGTACGGTGTCTTTATTGGAGGTGCTTTGGTATTGTGTTTTTTAGTTGATTTTTATCAAAAAGAAAAGACAGTTTCGTTTTGGAATAACAAAACACTTCGATGGAATGTCTTGGCAGCTTTAGGAGGATTGGCCATGTTTGTTTTGACTGTTTATCCACGCAGTAGTCATGATGTTGTTGGCCTAAATACAGATGAAGCTCTGATAGACAATTTAGCACATGCTGTCCAAGGTAATTTTGCCAATGCCTTTTGGATAGGCATCATTCCAGACACCAATGTTTTTGGTTATTCTGTATTTGGTGTGCTCGCTGGTTTTTTATTGTTAGGTCTTTTTTGTTGGTTCTTTTGGCGTGATAAAAGTTTGTTGACAGCCATGCTGATTTATATGCTAGGAACCGTTTTGTTTGGAACATTTATCTATCAAGGAGGTGTACGGCATTGGGGCATGAATTTCATTTTCTTCATGGTTTTGACCGAATTGTATTACCGGAATGAGGTATTGCCTAAAGTTAAAATGACTTTAGTTGCAAGCTTCCTTTTATGCCAGTTGTATTACAACGTACTAGCTATTAACAAAGACATTAAGTATCCTTTTAGTAATGCTTATGCTGCCGCCCAATTGATCAAAAAAGAAATACCAGAAAGCGCCGTTCTTGTTGCCATCAATGAATTTGAAACAGCGCCAGTTGTCGCTTATTCAGGAAGAGATGTTTATACTTTACCCGATGGGAATCCTTTTACTTATTATAAATGGCTTGATAAGATTTATCTTCCATCAGAAACTGAATTGAAGGTGTTTGCACAATATAAAAAACGCACAGGTCTGATTCTCCTTTCCCCAAAACCATTGCCAAAAGATCGCTATCCAAATACAAAGCTTTGGAAGTCTTTTGAAAATTACAACATGAAAAAGGAAAACTATTATTTCTATTTGTTGGATGCGAAGTGAGACCGTTAGATTGAGACCGTTGCACTGAGAGATCGCTACGCTGAGAGATCGGTTTACCTCTGGTAAAACCTGAGAGACCGCTAACGCTGAGAGACTTTCCCGTTATCGCAACTCCGTAATGTTGTCACGTTCGAGTGAAGTCTCTCAGCGCAGCGGTCTCTCAGTGATGGCCTTTGCCATCGCGATCTCTCAGCGCAGCGATCTGACAGCCTGCCTGCCGACCGGCAGGCGAAGCGGTCTCATTACCTCGTAAGATAAACCGACCGATTCCGTTCGAGTTCTCTAAAGAATGGATCTTTCAAATCTTTGATAAAGTGAATCGCTTCTCCAGTAGATTTCATTTCAGGTCCCAAGTTTTTGTCTACGTTAGGGAATTTGTCAAATGAAAATACCGGAACTTTTATCGCGTAGCCATCCAATTTTTTCTTGATGTCAAAATCAGACAACTTATGTGTACCGATCATTACTTGTGTTGCAATTTTCAAGTAAGGAACTTTGTAAGCTTTTGCAATGAAAGGTGTGGTACGAGAAGCTCTCGGGTTGGCTTCAATGACATAGACCTTCTCACCTTTTATGGCAAACTGAATGTTGATCAAACCTTTGATACGAAGTGCAATTGCTAGCTGATGCGTATATTTTTTCATTTGATCAATTACATTGTCTGACAAACTGTAGGTAGGTAACAATGCAGAACTGTCTCCAGAGTGAATTCCAGCAGGTTCTACGTGCTCCATGATTCCCATAATGTGTACCTCTTCACCATCACAAATAGCATCTATCTCTGCTTCTTTTGCTCGCTCAAGGAATTGGTCAATCAGTACCTTGTTGTCAGGCAAGTGCTTGAAAATACTAAGTACGTGACGCTCCAATTCATCATCGTTAATCACGATACGCATGCGCTGACCACCCAGTACGTAAGATGGGCGAACGAGTACAGGATAAGTTACTCGATTTGCAATGTCAATAGCTTCATCGGTATCATTAGCTACACCATATTTGGGATAAGGAATCTCCAGTTCTTTTAGTAGATTAGAGAAGGCACCTCGGTCTTCTGCAAGATCCATTGACTTGTAGTCTGATCCAAAAATTTTGATGCCATTGTTATGGAAATCTTCTGCCAATTTTAATGCAGTCTGTCCACCAAGTTGAACGATTACACCTTCTGGTTTTTCTAGTTCGATAATCTCCTTGATGTGCTCCCAGTAAACAGGTTCAAAGTATAATTTATCGGCAATATCAAAATCAGTAGAAACCGTTTCAGGATTACAATTGATCATGATTGCTTCGTAGCCTGCTTCTTTAATGGCAAGCAAACCGTGTACGCAGCAGTAGTCAAACTCAATTCCTTGACCAATTCGGTTTGGACCTGATCCAAGTACAATGATTTTCTTTTTGTCACTAGGAATACTTTCGTTTTCTTCATCGAAAGTAGAATAGTAGTAAGGTGTTTTTGCTTCAAACTCGGCAGCACAAGTATCTACCAATTTGTAAGTTCTACGAATGTTTATCTTTTTTCTATGACGTGTTACTTCTCGCTCAGTAATACGAAGCAACCAAGCAATCTGAGCATCAGAGTATCCAACCTCTTTTAGTTCTCTGAAAAAATCAGAAGGAATATCTTCAGCAACATTATATCGGATCAAACGCTCTTCCATTTTTACAAGGCGCTTGATTTGATTAATAAACCAAGGGTCGATTAAGGTAAGTTTATGAACGGTCTTCGCCGGAACGCCTAAACGAAGTGCATCTTTAAGGCGATAAATTCTATCGTCACTTACTTGCTCCAAACGTTCCATGATATCAGAAGTTCGAATCCATTCTTTTTTATCTGCGCCAAGTCCGTTTCTGTTGTTCTCTTGTGATTGACAAGCTTTTTGAAGTGCCTCTAAGAAGTTTCGGCCAATAGCCATCACCTCACCTACTGACTTCATCTGTAAGCCAAGTCGATGGTCAGCACCTGCAAACTTTGCAAAGTTCCAACGTGGCATTTTTACGATTACATAATCGAGTGTAGGCTCGAAGAAAGCAGAAGTGGTTTGTGTGATTTGATTCTTGAGTTCGTCGAGGTTATAACCGATGGCAAGCTTAGCTGCAATTTTTGCAATTGGATATCCGGTTGCTTTACTAGCTAGTGCAGAAGATCTTGATACTCTGGGATTAATCTCAATGACAATCAATTTTTCTGTTTCTGGATCTTGCGCAAATTGTACGTTACATCCTCCAGCAAAATTACCCATTGAGCGCATTAGTGTAATCGCTTGAGATCTCATCTCTTGGTAAGCGGTATCTGAAAGCGTCATTGCAGGAGCTACTGTAATGCTATCACCTGTATGAATTCCCATAGGATCTAGATTCTCCACGGTACAAATGATTACGACATTGTCGTTACTATCTCTAAGTAACTCCAACTCGAATTCTTTCCAACCCAATACCGCTTTGTCAATTAGTACCTCATGAGTTGGGGAAGCGTTCAATCCCCTTCTAAGTGCTTCGTCAAAATCTTCTGACTTCATTACAAAACCTCCTCCGGTTCCACCCAAAGTGTAAGAAGGTCTGATAACGAGTGGGAAACCTATTTCTTGAGCAGCTTCCATACCTTCCAAGAAGGAGTTGGCAATTTTTGAAGGAGCAGATCCAAGGTTTAGAGATGTACAGTGATTTTTAAAGGCCTCTCTATTTTCGGCTAATTCGATCGCTTCAAGGTCTACCCCTATCATGCGAACGTTGTACTTTTCCCAAACGCCTTGCTTACCAGCTTCAATGGCTAGGTTAAGGGCAGTTTGTCCTCCCATCGTAGGAAGTACCGCATCGATTTGTCGTTCTTCTAATATTTGAATAATACTTTCAACTGTAAGTGGGAGCAGGTAAATGTGCTCTGCAGTTACAGGGTCAGTCATAATGGTTGCTGGATTTGAGTTAATCAAACTAACCTCAATCCCCTCTTCTCTTAATGAGCGAGCAGCTTGAGTTCCAGAGTAATCAAATTCACAGGCTTGTCCAATGACGATAGGTCCGCTACCTATAATTAGGACGGATTTGATGGAATTATCTTTTGGCATTGATGAATGGAAATTAAAAGACGTTTAGAGAATTCTTAGAGTTACTGTTGTTTCAGTACTCACCATTTAGTTTCGTGCCGCAAAAATAAGACAGGATTGATTGTAAAAAGAGTATTTACCAAATGAATTTTAAAAAAGATTGAGAAGCGTATTAAATTAAAACTTAAACGCTTGGAAAATGGGGGTGAAAGGTAAGTCTAACTTGTAAAGTTCAATAAAGAAGTCCATTCCCACTCTAATTCAAATTCCCATTCTAATTCAAATTCTAATTCCCTAAAGGGAATTCCCTATTTGACCACTTCAATCCCAATTGCTGAGGTATAGTATTCGAATACAGCAGAGATGCTTCTATTGGTTTCGGCTTTACCAATTCTACTCTTCCGAACAAAGTAAAATTTTCCTTCTCCAATTGTTAAAGCACTCAGGTTTTCAGCAGGAATGTTGATTAGAGCGCTATCAGTAGGTCCTTTGAGTACAGTATTGGTGGTTCTATTGTTTTTATCACTAAATAGGCAGATGACACTTTCTTGAGGACCCAGTGGCTCCCCTTCCCAAGTAATTGTGACCCCATTCGATTTACTCACAGGGCCTTTAGCTACCAAGTTTTTCATTGATGAGAAAGAAAAAGGTTGTGTTTCCTTCTGTCCCTTGTCGTTGATAAAGCTAAATCTTAAGCCGTTTGCAGGAAATTCACTGACGATATTTAAAATATACCGTTGATTGGCATCACTGATTTTTTTGAAAGTCATTTCCTGATCATTGAAAAATACGCCCGAATATGTTTTGGCTACCGCATTTTCTAAGCTATCTCCTTGGAGGAAGGTCGCCTCTGTCTTTAAATTCTTTTCTTCTTCGAGGTATCGAAAGTAATATCTAGAGCTAATCGCTGGATCATTTGTAGTACTATTTTTTTTATCGGCTCTACAGCCCAAAAAGAAGAACAAAGCAAAAAATGGAATGATATAAAACGATTTCATATAAATGAGTTGAATATTGAGGTTTAGGTATTTTTATCAAAAATATTTATTGCAAAGGTAATGATTTCATAGTCAATCAAAGCTGTTTGATACTTCTACATATATTTATTTTTTCAATTGAAAACTGCAACAACTTCAATAATAAGATTGAGAATGCATACCTTTGTATGCTTGAAAAAAATCAATGATCCATTAAATGAAAAAGGTACTAATCACGGATGGAGTACATCCGATAATGATAGAAGAGTTTACGTCGGCAGGATACGTCTGTGATTATCAGCCAGATATAGCATTAGAACGTGTTCACGAAATTGTGGGAGACTACGTCGGGATGATTATTAATTCCAAAATTAAGGTAGATAAAAGAATGTTGGATAACGCAAACCAACTGATCTTTATTGGTCGACTAGGCTCGGGAATGGAAATCATTGATTTAAAATATGCGGCGAAAAAAAATATAGCTATACATGGTGCACCCGAAGGAAACTGCAACGCAGTTGGCGAACATTCGCTTGGAATGCTACTAGCCTTAGCTAATAACTTGAATCGGTCAGACAGAGAGGTGCGCAAAAAAGTATGGAGAAGAGAGGCAAATCGGGGGTTTGAGCTTATGGGGAAAACAGTCGGTATCATTGGCTTTGGTCACACAGGAGTCAGTTTTACCAAAAAATTGGAAGGAATGGCCGTAAACGTACTTGCTTATGATAAATACAAGGAGCGCTACGCTGATTCATATCGTTATGTGACCGAAGTTGATTTGGAAAGATTACAAAGAGAAAGCGACATCATCAGTTTTCATCTTCCACTTTCTGAAGAGACGCATCACTTTGTTGATGAGCACTTTATTAAAAGGTGTAAGGATGGAGTTATTTTAATAAATACTTCCCGAGGGCAGGTTATCAAAACGGATGCTCTAATTTCAAATCTAAATAGTGGAAAGATAGCTGGCGCTTGCCTTGATGTTTTTGAAAACGAGAAGCCGAATACTTTTACTTCAGAAGAAGATCAGAAATATGCGCAACTCTATGATTTCGAACAGGTTGTGCTGACGCCACATGTAGCCGGTTGGACCGTAGAGTCAAAAAAACGATTAGCAACTGTCTTGCTCAAAAAGATTTTGAAGTAAACTATTTCCTCTAAGAGAAGCATTAGGAAATTTTTTAAGTACCTGTCCGGCTGGCCAGACGGGCTTGAAAAGATTATTTCGCAAGCATTTTTGAAATCTTTAAGCAACTTCTTAAAGGCTATTTGGCGACATCCCATAGTCATAGTTTTTCACGAAAAGCCGATTTTAAATACAGACTTTATAAAAAGGTATAGAAATATAATATCTTAATAAACAATTGTTTATAAAGGCATTTTAGTTTCGGAGATTAAGTTCTTTATTGAATTCACTGATTTAGAAACCTGACTTATTTACTTAATCCGGCAATGTAATACATAGGAAAATAAATAACTTGTGTTCACAAAGTCGTTCTAGGACCACTTTGCACCGCTTGAGTATAGTAAAAAGCAATTTCAAGCCCAATCGATTTTGACTTTAGCTACCGATATTAGAAAGCATAGTTATATGAAAATTTTCGATTTCATATGATTTTTACTGAAAAGAGACTAAACAGAATACCTGTAAATTGCGAATTAAACACAGCAACATAGTAAGGCGACTAGACAGTTGAACGACACTTAGCTAACTAAGCTATTTTAATCTGTCAAAACACAGACAAAGGCACAGAGGTTTTTCTTTGATAAATCTGTTAATTTTCTTAACATTGTGCCTCATTTTTTTTGCGAATCTAAACTGACTTTTTCAAGCTTTTGATTATAGGTGTTAAATGCATATCGTTTGCACTCAAAATCAAAAACTTTAAACAAGTTCTTTAATGTCAATTTTTTTTAAAACAAATTTATATGGCACGTTATTTTTTACTCACACTGGTTTTTGCTTTAACCAGTACAATAACTTTTGCCCAAACAACCTCTCTCGCAGGTAAAATCACAGATAGTGAGACCGGAGAGGAACTGATTGGTGCAAACGTTACATTGTACAAAGAAGGCGTACTAGCTACCGGGGCGAGTACAGATTTCACTGGTAATTACAGTATCAAAATAGATCCCGGTAATTACGATGTAGAAGTTTCTTACATCGGTTATGGACCTAAAAGAGTTACAGGTGTAATCATTAAGTCAGGCCAAGCTAACAAGCTAGATGTCCAACTGGGCGAAGGCGGTGGAGGTGTAGACCTTGACGAAATTGTGGTAACAGAATTTAAAGTTCCTCTAATTGAACAAGATAATACGACGCAAGGTGGTATTAAAACTGCAGAGGAAATTTCAAAACTTCCAACAAAAAATATCGGAGCATTAGCCGCTTCTACTGCAGGTCTTTCGCAGCTAGATGAAGGAGATGATATCTCTGTAAGAGGTTCTAGAGCAAACGGTACAGATGTTTATGTAGATGGTATTCGTGTAAACGCGAATGCAGTCCAATCAACAGATATCGAGCAGTTGCAAGTAATCACAGGTGGTATACCAGCCAACTACGGTGACGTAACGGGTGGTGTCATCTCTATTACAACGAAGGGGCCTTCTTCAACTTTCTCTGGAGGTGTTGAAGTCGAGACTTCTGAATTTTTGGATGACTATGGTTACAATGACTTTAGAGCTTTCATAAGTGGACCAATCCTTAAAAAGAAAAGTGGAGAATCTATTATTGGTTTCCGTTTCTCTGGTAGTTACATTGCTCGTAAAGATGATGATGCACCAGCAACGGATGTATTTGTTATCAAGGATGAAAAACTAGCAGAAATAGAAGCAAACCCAGTAGAAAACGGCGCAGCTGGAAAAGTTATCGCAGCTGAACGTTTGACCAATGAAGATGTACGTACGCAAGGATTCCGTCCTAATGAAGAATCTGCAATTCTAAATATCACAGGTAAAATTGATGCTCGTCTAAGTAAGAACGTAGATATTACACTTACAGGTGCTTATGTTGATCAACAAAATAAATTTACGCCTTTTGCAAGCTGGCGTTTAATGAATACGCATAACAACCCTACCAACTACACCGATAGATACAGAGCAAATCTTCGTTTCCGTCACCGTTTAGGTGGAGGAGTAAATGTAGAAGATGGTGAAGAGGCCGCTAAGAAAACTTCTTTTATTCAAAATGCACAGTACATTTTACAATTTGGATATGAACAAGGTAAAACAACTCGATTTGATCCTCGTCATGAGGATCGGTTTTTTGATTACGGTCATGTAGGAGAATTTGATATTGACTGGGTTCCTACTATTGAAACAAGGGCTCTTTTTGATCCAGAGACGGGACAACCTACAGGAGAATTTATTTCAGAACATGTGGATTATACGCGAAATTTTTTGGGATATAACCCGGATAATGCAGCGAATGAAGTGCTAGCTAATTTCAATAATTCAGTAGACGTTGGAAATGAAAATGACTTTGCAATTCGAAATGGACAGTACGATACGCCAATTACGATGTACGATGACTTTCATACTACTGCAGGTGCTGTTTACAACCAATATAATAAGAATCAAGTTGATCTATATACAGCGAATGCTAGCGTTTCTTTTGATTTGTTGCCTGGTGGTTCTGAAAAAGGACGTCACTCCATTCAATTTGGGTTGACTTTTGAACAACGAATTGAACGTAACTTCTTCCTTGCTCCTTTTAGCCTTTGGGAAGTAGCTCGTCAAAATACGAATGATGTACACATTATTGGTTTAGATACACTTGTAATAGGGACACTAGAGTCTCCAACTGGAATGATTCCTCAGTTTGCTAATCGGACTACTGAAGCCACAGGATCACGATTTTTCAGAAGAGTTCGAGATGTAAATAATATTGCCTTGGAGGAATATGTAAATGTTCAGGGTATAGATCCGAGTGATTTGTCTCTAGACATGTTTGCGCCTTCAGAACTATCTGCCTTCAACAACTTGATTGACTACTATGGATTTGATCATACAGGAAAGAAACTTGGTAATGATGTAACATTTGATGATTTTTTCTCTGCAAAAGATGAAGATGGTGTTCGATCTTTTTTAGTTCCAGCTAACCAACCGAACTATTTGGCTGTTTATCTTCAAGATAAATTTACATTCAAAGATGTCATCTTACGTTTAGGTGTACGTGTAGACCGATTTGATGCGAATACTAAGATCATGAAAGATCCTTATTCTCTTTATGAGGTTCAGAGCGCTGATGAAGTCTTTGCCAATGAAATCTATGAAGGAAAAGAAATTCCTGGTGCAGTTGAAGGTGATTATAAAGTATATCTTGATAATGGTAATCTAGCGAAGATTAAGGCATTTAGAGATGGTGATACTTGGTATGACGAGAATGGAACTCAAGTGAATAGCGGTCGTTTAATTTTTGGTGGTGAGCCAGTATTCCCTGCTTTAAAGGAGCCAGGTAAATCCATTAAGGATGATGGTTACGATACCAGCAATTCTTTCGAAGATTACAAGCCACAGATTAATGTAATGCCTCGTTTAGCATTCTCGTTCCCGATTTCTGATGCAGCCAACTTCTTCGCACACTATGACATTCTAGTGCAGCGTCCACAAGGTAATAACTTAGTGACACCATTGGATTATTACTACTTCTACGATCAACGTGCTCCTGAAAGTAACGCAAGCCTTCGTCCTGAGCGAACAGTTGATTATGAAGTTGGATTCCAACAAAAATTATCAAACTCTTCAGCTTTAAAGGTTGCAGCTTACTACAAAGAAATGCGTGATATGATTCAGTTGAGAACATATCAGCAAGTAGCAGTAATTGGTAGCTACACTTCTTTTGGTAACCTTGATTTTGGTACAGTAAAAGGTTTTACGCTACAATATGATTTAAGAAGAACAGGTAACATTCAAGCTTCTGTTAACTATACACTACAGTTTGCGGAAGGTACAGGTTCTGATGCTGAATCACAACGTGGTCTAACGACGAACGGAAACCTTCGTTACTTATATCCGCTGAACTTTGACGAACGTCACCGTATCGTAACTTCTGTAGATTATAGATATGCTTCTGGTAAAAAGTATAACGGACCAAGATGGTTTGGTAAAGATGTTTTTGCAAAGACTGGTATTAACATACAAGCAGTAACCGTTTCAGGTCGTCCATATACGGTAACAGAAGTTCCTAGTCTTTTAGGTGGTGCTGGAACAGTCGGTGCAATTAATGGAGCACGTAAGCCATGGAACGTTACAGTGAATGCAAGAATTGACAAAACATTTAACCTGAACAAACCTAAAGATGGTAAACGTCCATTAAGTCTTAATGTATTTTTCCGTGTACAGAATGTATTTGACTTCAGAAATGTTGTTAATGTTTATTCTTCTACGGGATCTCCTGATGATGATGGATTCCTTAATTCTAATTTAGGAGTTGGTGCCTTAAGTGTTATTCCTGATTCAAAGAAACAGTCATATCTTGACTCTTATAGCTGGCGAGTATTAAACCCTAATAATTATACACTTCCAAGAAGAATGTACCTTGGTGCATCTTTCTTCTTTTAGTGTCACCTAATATAAATTAAGAATTTTTAAAAATAATAGATATGCGAAATTTTATTAAATATTTGATGGTAGGCCTGCTCTTGGGAGTTGTCTTCCCTGCAATGGGACACCTTGGACCTAAGCAGCAAGGGAGTCAAACGAATACGGTTAGTTCTGCTACTTTGCGATCAGATTGTGATGTAGCACAAGCTGCTATAGATCAATCGCTAAATAATGTACGAACGACTCTTTTAACAGGTGGAGACGTTTGGTGGGACGGTACTAATGCTCGGTACATCGTTCCTAAGGTTGATGAAGAATCTGGTTTACCTGAGGTCTCTTCCATCTTTGCAGGTGCAGTTTGGCTGGGAGGAATTGATGAAGGAGGTAATCTTAAGATTGCTTGTCAACAATATGGTACAGGTAGTGGTAATACTGATTTTTGGCCTGGCCCTTTAACTGAATTTGGAACAACTAGCAAAGATACTTGTGCGGATTGGGATGAGTTTTTCCAAGTAACTGCAGAAGAAATTGATCAGCACTTAGCGAATTATGCAGTTGCTTCTACAAGTGGGCAAGATTATGATCCAGAAACAATTCCTGATGGAGTTAGATTTTGGCCTGCTAGAGGAAACCCATTTTTCAATGATACTGGAGGATATGATTTTGAGCTACCTGGTAACGAACAAGGACTTGCAGGTTTTCATGATGCAGATGCAAATGGTTTATATGATCCAACTGAAGGTGATTATCCAATCATTGAAATTAGAGGATGCCCAGATATCTACTACCCAGATGAAATGACTTTTTGGATTTACAATGATGCAGGAAATACACATACAGAAACAGGCTCAGAAACGCCGATCCGTATGGAAGTACAAGTGCAAGCTTTCGCTTACAAAACGGGTGATGAGGTTAATGATATGACCTTTATGCGCTATAAATTGATTAATAGAGCGATTGAAACCATTGATAGTACCTATTTTGCAATGTGGGTTGATCCAGATTTAGGTTGTTATGTTGATGATTATATTGGTTGTGATACGTCGCGTAGTTTAATGTATATCTACAATCAAGACGCTACAGATGGAGACCCTGGCTTTACTTGTCCAGGAGGAGTAAATACTTATGGAGATGAAACACCTCTTTTAGGAGTTGATTATTTCCGTGGGCCTATAGCTCCTAAGGTTTTCTTCGGGCCTGACTCTATTTTAATAAACCCAGCTCCAATGCAAGAGCCGGATACACTTCTAGAATTAGGGATGTCTTCCTTTACATATTTTAATGGTCTAGGTGCTACTCAAGGAACAGGAGATCCTGTAACAGCTTCACAGTACTATAATTACTTGTCAGGTACATGGGTTGATGATTTACCATTTACTGTTGGAGGTGATGGGCATAATCCAGGAAATCCACAAGTAACCAAATTTGCTTTTCCTTCTCCACCTGACGAGATCGGAGGATGGAGTATGGCACAAGAAGGCTTGCCTGCGGGTGACCGTCGTACTGTACAAGCTTCTGGTCCTTTTAGACTAGAGCCAGGTGCGGTGAATGAATTAATTGTTGGAGTTGTTTGGGTGCCAAATATAGCTTCTCCAGCTCCAGATATTATAGACTTATTGGCAGCCGATGATGTAGCTCAGGCACTATTTGATAATTGTTTCGTATTACCTAATGGCCCTGACGCACCAAACATTGATTGGGTAGAATTAGATCGTGAGATCGTGGCTGTATTTACAAACGATTCATTATTATCTAATAATGCATTCGAATTGTATGAGGAAAATGATTTGCGTTTTTCAGGTGTGGATAATGATGACAGTACCTACGTTTTTGAAGGATATAAGTTATTCCAATTAGCGGCGGCAGACGTAAACGTTTCAGAACTTGATGATCCAGATAGAGCAAGGTTGGTTGCACAGGTTGATGTGAGAAATAATGTATTAGATCTCTATAATTGGACTGCAGTTCCGAACCCAACAGCAGATGTAACAGGAGGGCCTGCAGGGCTCTGGGTTCCTGAATTAAAAGTAGAGAATGCGAATAATGATGGAGCTAAGCATTTATTTAAAATTACAGAAGATCTATTTGCAACCTCAGATCGTCAGTTGGTCAATCATAAGAAGTATTACTTCGTAGCAGTGGCTTATGGATTTAATGAGCACACACCTTTTAATCCGGATATTCCTCTGTTTGGTCAGAGAAGCCCCTACATTCAAGGACGAAGAAATATTGGTGATAAAATAGCAGGAACGGATTACTATACTGTTATTCCTCGGCCAATTATTGATCGTACCCTTAATGCAGATTTTGGTGACGGTCCTGAAATTACAAGATTAGATGGTCGTGGAGTTGGTCAAAACTTTATTCGATTAACAGAAGAATCTGAAAAAGCTATTCTTGATGGAACTGATGACGGAAAAGTAACTTACCAAGGTGGTTCAGGCCCAATTGGTGTAGTGATTTACAATCCACTAGATTTGAAAGAGGCAGACTTTGATGTCAGAATAGTTGATTCTAATTTAGACGATAATATTATTGATGAAGATGCAAACTGGGTACTGCGTGAATTTGATGAAGATGGTACTGTTATCAACACAGTTGAGTCTGAAAGAGACATTTCATACTTCAATGAACAAATTTTAGCTGAATATGGCTTTGCTTTAACATTTTCTCAAACTGATCTTGTCGGTGACAAAGAAGATGATTCAAACGGTTTGATTGGAATTGAAACTTCTTATGAAGAGGCAGAAACGAATCAATGGTATTCATCTGTACCAGAAAATTCGGGCTTCCCTGGTTTCTATAATTTCATCAAAACAGATCCAAACGAAGGTGATGAATTTTTGGATCCTACTCAATCACTATCATCTATTGGTAATGGAGATTGGAAACCTTATACACTTTGTGATTGGAAACCACAGATTGTAGGAGACCCTAGAATGATTACTCCAGCTTGGCTTAATACCAATTCTGATATTGTACGTTCTGGAAATCCACTTGATAGTCTTAATAACGTTGACATCGTTTTCACTTCTAATAAAGATAATTGGAGTCGATGTGTTGTTGTTGAAACTGCAAACAATTTCTACCTTACAGCTGCTCTCCCAGGAACAGATGATAGAGTTGAAACAGAAGGAGGAGCAGTGAATTTTGACGTTCGTCAAAGTCCATCTGTTGATAAAGAAGGTAAGGATGATGGAAGCGGAACAATAGGTATGGGATGGTTCCCTGGTTATGCAATTGATCCAGAAACTGGTGAACGATTGAATATCTTTTTTGGTGAGAACTCATTGATCTCTTGTGAAGAACCACAGATTTACAGCAATGTTTGTGATAGAGGAGGATTTCAAGAAGATCCAACAGGACGTGATATGATTTGGAACCCAACTTCACAACGATTCGTTGATGCTGGTTTAAATAACTTTGGCATTTTGAATATAATGGATGGAGGACAGCACTTTATTTATGTTACTCGTGAGCAATACGATGAGTGTGCAAAAATTCATGCAAATATTCTGGATGGTGATCCAATTAAGCGAGTTAAAGAATTGAGAAAAGTGACTTGGACTTCATTCCCAATATTACCAGAAGGAGTGTCTTTACTTCCTGTAAGTGAAGGTTTGATTCCGAATGATTATAAGGTGAGTTTACGTGTAGATCGTCCTTATGTTAGAGATCAGCAACCTAAGTACAAGGATGGAGATAATATGGATGCATATGAGGACTTTACAGGTACAGGTATTAACAATAGGTACCCAACATACTCATTCAGCACTGAAGGACTTGCTGCTACTGAATTGGATGAGGATGGTATTGACACAGCATTAGATATGATCAACGTTGTACCTAATCCTTACTATGGTTTCTCTTCGTACGAAACGACACAATTTACAAACGTAGTAAAGGTGACCAACCTGCCTGCGAAGTGTACCGTTACTATATTCTCGCTAGACGGTAAATTTATCCGTCAATACAAGCGTGATGCACAAGGAGTTCCTACAAATACTCGAAACAACCCTGCACTTGACATTTCTCAGTATACGCCAGACGTTGAATGGGATTTGAAAAATAGCAAAAATATCCCTGTTGCAAGTGGTGTCTATTTGATACACATTGATGCAGGTGATATGGGAGAGCGAGTGATTAAGTGGTTTGGTGTGGCTCGACAATTTGATCCT